>CANQTI010000013.1 GCA_947626725.1 uncultured Eisenbergiella sp. | reverse complement strand
GTGGACGTCAGGATGCAGACGATCCGCAAGATGATCGATCAGAACAAGTGGTATGATCCGGAGGCGGACGGCCCTGCCGCAGCGGGACAGTCATGGCAGGAGCGCAGGACGCCCCGGCCGGGGCAGGAGGGATAGCGGGATGAAGAAGGGGAAAAAGGATCTTCGGATCGTCAGATATCTGCTGCTGACCGCGGCGCTCATTCTGTTCATTCGCTATTTCGATGTGCTGCTGGGCGGCGCGGGACGTCTCTGGAGCATCGTTTATCCGCTGATCATGGGCTGCATCATCGCCTATGTGCTCAATTTGATTCTGCGGAGGTTGGAGAAGATATATTTTCCCAGATCGAAAGCCGCATGGGCGGCCAGGACCAGGAGGCCGGTGTGCATCGTGCTTTCCATCCTGCTGATCTTCGCGGTGTTTTATCTGATCCTCATGCTGGTGGTGCCGGAGCTGGTCAAGGCGGTCATGATGGTGGCGCAGAGCATTCCCGTCATGGTGGAAAGAGGGCTGGACTGGCTGGCGGAGTACGGCGGCGGAACGGCCGAGACCTCCGCGGCGCTGGCGAAGCTGCAGATCGACTGGGAATCCCTCGGGAGGAATGCCTGGAATTACTTAAGATCCGGTCTGGGCGGTGTTTTGAGCTCCACGGTATCCATCGTGAGCGGCGCGCTGGGGAGCTTCGTCAATCTCGTGGTCTCCCTGATCTTCGCGGTCTATATCCTGAGCGGTAAGGAACGGCTGGCCGGGCAGGGAAAACGGATCGTCCGCGCCTATGTGAAGCCGGTATGGATCGCGCGGGGAAAGAAGCTTCTGCGCACGCTGGACGAGACCTTTTCCAGCTTTATCGTCGGACAGGTGACGGAGGCCGTGATCCTGGGCTGCCTCTGTACGGCGGGGATGCTGCTGTTTCGTTTTCCCTATGCCCCGATGGTGGGCGCTTTTGTGGGGGCCACGGCGCTGATCCCGATGGTGGGTGCCTACCTGGGCGCCGGTGTGGGCGCGTTCATGATCTTGACGAAGGATCCGCTGAAGGCGGTGCTGTTCCTCCTGTTCATCGTCGTGCTGCAGCAGTTGGAGGGCAATCTCATTTATCCGCGGGTGGTGGGCAGCTCCATCGGCCTGCCCGGACTCTGGGTGCTGGCGGCGGTGACGGTGGGCGGTGGACTGCTGGGCGTTCCCGGGATGCTGCTGGGCGTGCCGCTTGCGGCCGCCTGTTACAAGCTGCTGGCGGAGAACGTGAACGCCCGCATCCGTGCGGGAGCAGGAGAACAGGATCCGGCCGGACCGGTCAATGTAAATGTCTGTGTGAAAGCGGGGATACAGGACGCCGGAGCAGACAGGTAAAAATATTTTGGAAACCTATTTTTATAGTGTGAATGCGCGCGGGGAGAGTTCAGATGTCTGGAAGGAGCTATCCCCACGCGCTTTTTATGTCCGGAGATTCGGAGAGAGAAGGTGAGGGTTTTTCGTCAGAAGTTATGAGTGAAAGGACCTTGGACAGTTCCCTGTATTCTTCTAAATTGCCGGTCGGAAGCGCCGTTTTTTCTTTGACATTGTAAAGTGCCTATGTTAAAATTAATGGGATAAAAAGTGGGTTATTATGCCTGGAGAAAATTGACAGAAATACGTTGTTAAATAAGCGCGATCAGGATAAAACGATTGGAGTGAGTACCTTGGATAAGTATGAGTACAAGCTGAGACTGGAAGAGATCAAAACACTGAATCGGAAAGGCCGTTTTCAGGAAGCAGCTCAGGTGGCGGATACTATTGACTGGAAAAAGGTCAGGAATATTACCACATTGGGCATCATCAGCGATGTTTATAAGATCAACCGAAGATTTGAGGATGCGAAGGAAATCCTGCTTCTTGCCAATGAGAAAAGTCCGCAGAACCGGAGAATTTTGTATTCCCTTTGCGATCTGACGATTAAAATGGGGCTGATTGTAGAAGCGGTTGAGTATTATAAGGAGTTTGTACAACTCGCGCCCAATGATAACAGTAAGTATATTTTACTATATAAAATTTATGAGGCGCAGGATATCAGTCTGGAAGAACGTATCGCGGTGCTCAAGGAGTATAAAAAGAGAGAGTATAACGAAAAGTGGGCTTATGAGCTGGCTTTTCTGTATCACCGGGTAGGTCTTGCTACGGCTTGCGTGGAAGAGTGTGACCAGCTCATTCTCTGGTTTGGAGAAGGGCGCTATGTGATGAAGGCCATGGAACTGAAAATGCTTTATGTGCCCTTGTCGCCGGCCCAGCAGCAAGTATATGACCGACAGTTCGGCAAGCAGGACCAGGGAGGGACGCAGCAGGAAGAGGCGAAAGTACAGGGAGATGAAGGGAAACGGACGCCGGAGGAGGATGAACTGGATATCCAGGTGAAGACCATGGATATGGGACAGTATAATACGATGAACCTTCAGGCAGCACTGGCGGCCAGCATGCGCGAAGTCTGGGAAGATGGCGAAGCCTCGGAGGGGGATATGGCGGCCGGATCGTCCAGAGGAGCGGGAGGCGGAAAAGCGTCCGGGGCAATGGAGTATGGCTCAGCCGGAGAAGAAGCGCATTTGCAGCAGAATCCTGTGGAGCGCCGCAATGATTATGGCGGAGACGATATAGAATATCAGGAAGACGTGACGAAGGTCATTGCGGATTCGGCAGACTGGGACGCACAGGCAACAGGACAATTAGATGAAGATCCGGAGGCACCGGAAGAATATGGCCGGGAAGCCCAGGGCGGAGAACCGGAAGAAGAGGATGGAGAGGAGCAGCTTTTCACATGGGGGCCGCAGACTGACGAACAGGCATATGTGCAGGAACGCCAGCCGCAGGGGCGAGAGGCAGCTTACAGGCAGGGAGTACAGGAAGAGGAACAAAAATCGGTCCCCCAGCGTACTGCGAAGCCAAATCGTCAGCAGGAACGGTTGGCGAACCTGCTTTCTCAGGAATATGACGGACAGATTAGTCTGGCACTTCCGGATAATCCAGCTGTAGAAAAACAAATTACCGGCCAGATGAGCATAGAGGATGTGCTGGCGGAGTGGGAAAAGCGTAAAAAAGAGAATGAAGAGAAGCGCAGACAGGAGACCCGGCAATGGATGATGCAGCATACGGGACCAATCCTGGACAATTTCGATCAGAGTACCAGAAACGGCGTTTTGGAGAGGCTGCAGCGGGGAGAGACCGTTACATCTGCAAAACCGGTGCCGAAGAAGAGCTATACGGATGAATCCGTCTATTCTGAGACAGAAGAATTGGAAGAGATCGACGAAGAGGTTATGGATGCATTTGAGGCAAGCTATCGTCGGTCAGGAAAGCAGGGCACACCGGGAACTTCCGTGAAGCCGGCACCGGCCAATGCGGCTGCGCGTGCTGCACTGGCTGCGCAGGGTGTGCTGGAAGGGGTGTCGGGGAGCAATGTTGAAGCCGTAAAAGGGCATGTCGGGGAGAAAACGGCGTCGGAGAACGAAGTGCATACCGTGAAAACGGCGCAGGCCCCTGCGGCAGAACAAAATGGAGAAGGAGCACATGAATTTGCGGCGGAGCAGTCTGCTGAAATATTGTCCGTAAAGACGCAGAATTCGGAAACGGCCCTGCAAAAGACTCCGGATGCGGTGGATGATGCCGAACAGGAAGCAAGTGCGCGGTCATTCGGACAAGAGGAACAGGGCGCAAAATCTGCGAGGGAAGAAGAGGAAAGCGTACAGACAGGGACTTCGGATGTCCAGCCTTCGGAAGATGCTGCACAGGTGAAAACGGAGGAAGAAACCGGGGACCTGGGAGCGGAGAACGTCGGGAAAGAGGATTTGGAGGACGCTGCGAAGAAGGACAGTGTTGAAGAGGCGGAGAATCCGGAAACAGAAGGCGGTGAAGGACAGTCCGCTGATGCAGGGGAAGACAGTCAGGAAGGGGAACGCAGATCCGGTACGGCCGGCATGCCGACGGAGGATACCGCGTCCCTCAATATGCGGATCAGCGAGCAGCAGCTGGAAGATCACGTGCGCGCGATGACGAAGGAGGAGAGGGAACTGTTTGCACCCTATGTGCCCACCAAGGGAGCCATGCGGCAGTTGGTAAAGGCGCTGGATATGATCAGTCTTTCCGCCTATACAGGAAACATGATCATTACAGGGGCGTTGGGCGCAGATACAATGAAGCTGGCGCGGAACATAATTCGGGAAGTCCGGGCTGCAGATCAGAATTTTTCTGGCAAGATTGCGAAGATCAGCGGGGATGTGCTCAATACGAAAAAACCGGAAGCCCTGATTGCCAAAATTCCTAACGGAGCTTTGATCGTGGAAAAGGCCGGATTGATTTCCGATGAGGGAGCGAAAAATCTGGAAAAAGCGCTTAATCAGGAGCATACGGGTGTGATTGTTTTTCTATTGGATACAAAGAGGGCAATTTCCAGCCTTTCTGAGCGATGCAAAACGCTCATAAGCTGTTTTACGGCCCGATTTGATATCGCTGCGCTGGACAGCAGTACGCTGGTTAAATATGGCTGTCAGTATGCTTATACAAAGGAATTTTCCATTGACGAGCTGGCGCGCCTGGCATTGCATACGCGGATTGAAAATATGCAGACCAGTGATCACGCGGTAACGGTGGATGAGGTGCGGGATATCGTGGATGAGGCCATTGATCACGCGGTGCACTTTTCTCCGAAGCACTTTTTCGATATTTTATTGCACAAACGGTATGATGAGGATGATATGATTGTTCTGCGGGAGAAAGATTTCATTTAGGGGTTGGAGTGGATTCCGCATGGAAAATCGTCAGAAGAAAAGAGATGAAAGACTGAGGAAAATGGTATGGCAGGGAAGGGTAGCAGATACGGTGCGGTAAATATTTCGGAAATGGACCAGTACCTGTTTGCACAGGGGACACATTACGAAATTTATGAAAAACTCGGCGCACATATGGCGGAAGAGGGCGGAACAGCCGGTATGTCGTTTGCTGTTTGGGCGCCGCATGCTCAGGCGGTCCATGTGATTGGCAGCTTTAACGATTGGAATGAGACGGAGTATCCCATGGAAAAGCTGGGACCCGGAGGAATATACAGGACGTTCATTCCGGGTGTGGGACCGGGTGAAATGTATAAGTATCTCATTACCGCGGCGGACGGAAGGAAGCTGTATAAAGCGGATCCGTTTGCCAATCACGCGCAGAAACGGCCGGGGAACGCATCCGTTACGACCGATTTGTCAAATATTCACTGGTCGGATGGAAGATGGCTGTCCCAGAGGGCCAAAAAGGATCCGCTGAAACAGCCGCTGGCAATTTATGAGTGTCATATCGGATCGTGGATGAAACATCCTGACGGCGGAGATGGTTTTTACAATTACCGGGAGTTTGCGGATCGGATTGTTGCCTACCTGAAAGAGCTGCAGTATACGCATGTGGAGTTGATCGGCATTGCCGAACATCCCTTTGATGGTTCCTGGGGGTATCAGGTAACCGGCTATTATGCGCCCACTTCCCGCTATGGGACGCCGGAGGATTTTGCATATCTGGTCAATACTCTGCATAACAATCGGATCGGCGTGATCCTGGATTGGGTGCCGGCGCATTTCCCGAAGGATGATTACGGCCTGGCGGAATTTGACGGGGAACCTCTTTATGAGCATCCGGATCCGCGGCTGGGAGAGCATCCGGACTGGGGGACTAAGATTTTTAATTATGGGAAGACGGAGGTCAAAAATTTCCTCATTGCCAATGCCCTGTACTGGATCGATAAATTTCATGTGGACGGACTGCGTGTGGATGCGGTGGCGTCCATGCTTTATTTGGATTATGGAAAAAAAGACGGGCAATGGGTGGCGAACAAATACGGCGGGAATAAAAATCTGGAGGCAATCGAATTTTTCAAGCATTTTAATTCGGTTGTCCGGGGAAAGTATCCCGGTGTCATCACGATCGCAGAGGAATCTACTGCCTGGCCGATGGTGACGGGTCCGCTGGAAAAAGACGGACTGTATTTTACATACAAATGGAATATGGGATGGATGCACGACTTCTGCGAATATATGAAGCTGGACCCTTATTTCCGTAAAAACAATCATTATTCGCTGACTTTTGCCATGTCCTATAATAGTTCAGAGAACTATATCCTTCCGCTGTCTCACGACGAAGTGGTGCATCTGAAATGCTCCATGCTGAACAAGATGCCGGGGTATCATGTGGATAAATACGCGAATTTGCGGGTGGGCTATACGTATATGTTTGGTCATTCCGGCAAGAAACTGCTTTTTATGGGGCAGGAATTCGGACAGGAGAGGGAATGGAGCGAGGCCCGGGAACTGGATTGGTTCCTGCTGGAAAATGAACTGAACAGAGGCATGCAGGAATATGTGAAAGAGCTGCTTTCCATGTACCGCAAATATCCCTGTATGTATGAGATCGATAATGATTGGCGGGGATTCCAGTGGATCAATGCGGACGATGCGGACAGGAGTACCTACAGCTTTATCCGGAAATCGGAGAATGAGAAAAAGAGCCTGTTGTTTGTTTTGAATATGACACCTGTAAAGAGACCGGGATACAGTGTCGGCATACCTGTCAGACGGAAGTGTAAATTAGTGCTCAACAGTGTGGAAAGTCGCTTTGGCGGAACTGGCGAAAAATTGCCGGAGGAACTTGCTGCGATAGCGGAACCGTGCGATGGTCTTCCCTATCGGATCACTTTTGATCTGCCTGCTTACGGTGCGGCTGTGTATACATTTTGAATCACTGGGATGAAAAGAATATTGAAAAACCGGTTTTGAGTCCATTGCTGCAAAATGGAGATCAAAGCCGGTTTTCTGCATTTTATATGGAGTAGTGGGTGGAGCAGGAAACAGAGCATTTTTTCACGGCGGGAATTTCAGCCCGACGCGGAAACTGCTCTCAGTCCGCATCACAAATTTGATCCTTTATCGCATCTAAATCTTCCGGAGAAGGATTCCCAGGCTTCCAACCGATGGTCTGCCCATCTGTCCGATAGCGGGGAATCAGATGAATATGAAAATGGGGGACTGTTTGTCCGGCGGCTTCTCCGTTATTCTGGACCAGATTGAAACCGTCACAGTTCAGTTTTTCCTTCATCAGGATCGCCATTTCCTGCGCCAGAGCGAAAGCATCCCGACACAAATCTTCCGGCAGTTCGAACAGGCAGGAATAATGTCCTTTTGGCAATACCAGTGCATGCCCCTTTGTCGCGGGCCCCAGATCCAAAATGACACGGAATTGCTCATCCTCGAAAAGGGTCCGGGAAGGAATTTCTCCGTTTGCGATTTTACAAAAAATACAATCTTCTTTTTTCATCGGAAACCTCTCTTTCTTCGGGGCGGACGCGGAATGATACCGAGAAAAAATGCCAGCAGGAATCCGCTCAAAAGGCCGCCCACATGGGCCGCATTGTTGACACCCGGATTCGAGAAACCCGCATAGACCGATAAGGCGACCGCAATCAGTGCACGCTGCATGGAAATATGGGCGGCGGCCCCTTTTTTCACAAGGACAAGAAACAGCATGGCGCCCGTCAGGCCGAATACCGCTCCGCTGGCGCCTACGGACGTATAATAGTTCTGTGTGGAAAGCTCATAGGCAGCGGACAGCAAATTGCCGCAGACGGCCGACATCAGATATAGGATCAGAAAACTGATTTTTCCCAGCGTTTTTTCTACGATCTCCCCACAGAAGTACAGCAGGAGCATATTGTTGAACAGATGAACAACATCCACATGCAAAAAGGCGGAGGTGATCAGGCGGTAGTATTCCCGGCCGTACATCAGATGCAATACGCTGAAACAACCCGCTGACCTCATGGCGTCACCCGCAGAGGGCACCAGAAGTCCGATCATAAAAACAACTGCATTGACGGCGATCAGTCCAACGCTCATCACCGGAAGGCCCCTGGAGGCGGAAAGCGATCTGCCTTCCTTTGTATTGCCGCGGTAATCCATAGCCAAACCCCTGCATACATGCGGAAACCATTCCGCCGTACTGCGTTCCCCGCTTGCACAGCGGGAACTTCCGAATCTGTTCCTTCTGAATAAGAGGGTATCACTTTATCAGATTACTGTCAAGAAATCCGTATCGAAATCGTTCTCGGCCGAATTGGAGCAGGTCGCCTTCCTTTATTTCTTCGATTTCATTGGGAGATAGCTTTCTGCCGTTTACCAAGGTACCGTTGCGCGAGTTTAGATCTCGGATGCAAACTCCGTTTTCTGACGATTCAAATCGTGCATGCAGACGACTGACAGAGCTGTCAGTCAGGAGAATGCCCGCTTTTCCCTTCAGCTTCCCGACGGTGATCGGGAGATGTTCCAATGGGAAGAGACGGTCCGTCTCTTCGTCCCGCAGGCAGGGGATCCCGTGCGGATTTTTGGATGATCGGTCGAGGTCGGCGAAATAGACAGTCTCTCCGTTTCCTATGAGATCGATCTGTTCCACATAGCTGTCCCATACTTGTCGGGGCCATTCTTTCTGATTTTGATTTGCGGCAGGCAGTGTTTCTATTTTCTTTTTTTTCGCAGTCTTTTTCAGGGAGAAGAAGGGGAAAGACCAATGTTTTTTTTGACCGCCCTCTTTGGCCGGGACCGCCTCCTCCTGCGGTTTTCGAGGGGCGGTGGGTGCGGGTGAAATGCGGTCCCAGGAGGATATCCTGTTTGTCCAGCCGGTCGGTTCCATATTGGAGGTGGTTCGCAGCTGCTCTTTTTCCAGGAATGGCAGAAAGGAAGAGAGGACAAAATATTCGGACTTGGACATTTTATAGAACTGATAGGCGGCATTGACGGCTGGTTCCTGTCCATGATCCACATTTTCCAGAAAAAAATCGGCCAGTTTTGCGTATCTGTTTTCGGGACCGTGATGTCCGGGATCATAACAGAAATATAGTTCCTCGGTTTCAATATCTGTAAAGAGCATGTCAGTGTCTAACATAAGTCCCTGTTCGTCCATGAGATATTCGCTCAGATCTTCCTGAATGTCGGCAATAGCATGTACGATCCGACCGAGTTCATGAATATCCAGCTTTTTGGACTCATAGAGCCGTTTGACGGGCTGAAGGGAGGAAATGTCGTAGTATAGCCATATTTCCCCGTCCAGCTGCCTTTGGCTGCAGGACAGCAGTTTCCCGATCCGATTTTCCGTCATCATTCGATATTCATACCGGGCCGCCAGGTCACGGCTTTCGCTTTTGAGCACCATATAATTATGGTTTAGCTCTCTTTTATAGAACACGTCATCCATTCTAATCCCCCCATTCTCGCAGTCTTCGGATACCTCTGATATAAGGTACGGGTTCACGAATCGCAGACTGCCAGGAAACGGACAGTTTCGGGATCCAGTCCCCGAAAACTTGAAACGGTGTGTCCCGCAATAGGGAAACTTTCACGCTGAGAACGGAAATTTCCACGGTCCGTTGTTCAGGTCCGAAACTGAGCGCCTGTCCGGCAAGCAGTTCATCCAGTTGATTTTCTACGTAAGGTTTGCCTTGTTCATGGAAACGGCTGCCGCGAAAAGCGGCCAAATAAGCGGCCTGAGTCAGGAAACAGCTCTGGTAAAGATAGCTGCATAAATAGACCAGCAGTAAGATCAGAATAGAAGCCAGAGGGAGCAGAACTGCTGCCTCAACCACTACGTAACCGTCTTTGTTTTTCATCCTGTTGACTCCAAGATCCAGATTAAAAGGTTTGCGGAAAGCAGAAAGGGAGCGAAGGGGATACGACTGTTTTTCCGAAGCTTTCCCACAGCCAGCCCTGCTCCCGCAAAGATCGCGGTCAGCAGGCAGGATGTCAGCAAAACGACTGCACCGGTGGAGCGGTTCAGTAAAAGCCCCAGTATGAGCACCATATTTCCATCACCCCGGCCAATCTTTCCTTCCGCAAGGAAACTCAGCCCCCAGAGCAGAGCGCCGGGCAAAAGGGCAAATAGGACATCATACCAATCTCGAATGCCTTTCCACAGCTGCCAGGAGACAAGGACAATACCGCAGATCCCTCCTGCCAGCAGAATCCTTCCGTCAATTTTTTTTTGAGAGCAATCTGTTACCGTACAGAGTGCCCCGAATAGGATCGCGAAAATCAAATTTTCCCTCCTTCCGGGAGTAAAGTTATTCGCCGCACTTCGGACAGGCATGGCGGCCTGAGGATATAGCTTCGGACAGAGGAATACAGTTTATGGTACGTTTTAGGCCGCTGCATGTCACAGTACTATGATACCGTTCCCCGCTGTCGGTCACATATACAATCGCGCCGCGCCCACCGCAGATTTCACACGCCTTGTAACTGCGGCCGTTTTTATTTCGGGCGGTTTCCGCTTGATCGCCGGGAAGCATTTGGACGGAAGGGTTCAGATAGACACAGGCCCTGTCACGATGCCATGCGGTTCCGGATTCCGTCACATAAACCAGTTCTTCACGATCTTGGTCGGTATTGTCCATTCCCTCTCGCAGGTCATAGCCGGTCCATTTGTGCATGACACAGCCGTTGACGAGAACAGCGGATGGAAAGGCGGCAATGGGAACAGCCGCCCGGGCCTTGGTGATTTTCACCAGCCGGATATCAGGCTCTCCGGTTTCCTGTCCGTAGGAGAGAAGGGAAAGTTCTCGGCCAAGCTGGTGCAGCTTGCCTTCCTCTGCGGAAAAATCCCGAAACAGCAGGATCAGCGAAAGCAGATTGATTACGGCGTAGATGAACAAAGGAAGGACAATGGCGGCTTCAACCGTCATATTTCCGGGAAGGGCCCAACAGGATGCCCGTTCTGTTTCGTATTTCGTTCGGGGATATTTTGGAGAAAAATCAGAACCGGGAGCGCAATGAGGGTTCACATGATCTGCTGTTTTATGGTTTCTGTTTTTTTCTTTCATACAAAATAAAACGGACATCCGGTTTGGCCCTCCCCGTTGGATGCGGCATAAAGAAGGAATTCGTCACGGCCGTGACTCATTCGTAGGTATAGATTCTTCGGATGCAGTAACTTCCTCCGAAACGACTGGTTACGGAGATTTCCGCTTCTATGCTGTCGATCAGTCCGTCGATTCTAAACGCTGCGTTGCCCTCGGTCCTGCGGATATCGTTTTCCATCACATCCATCAGCCCTGTGATGGCATGTCCGGCACCGTGACAGAACAGCAGCGCACCCAGATATTCGCGGTAGGACCATCCAGATTCCGAGGCGCGGTAGGAATTCAGATGGCTTCGATAAGTCAGAAGCTGAGAAAAGGGGGTGTTCCAGGAAGCGTCACTCTTAATAAGGGGTACTTTTCCTCCCTGAAATAAAATGCGGATGTCTTTTACACTTTCCGCATAGGCCCAAGAGAAAAGAATCACGAGTTCTACAGCTGGTTCGATCTCCGGCATCAGCAGCAGGGAAGCGATGAGTGATGCCGCTTCTGCTGCTTCGGAACGCAGGCCGCTGCCAAGCAGAAAAGCGATGTTTGCCGCTTCTCGGATCAGAAGGAGCTCACGGGCTGTTTTCTCCAGATTTGCTCTGTCCGAGGTTTCCTGCTGCAAAATATATTCCACTTCATAGGCCAGGGCGCTGTTTTCCTTTTCTTTTCCCAGATAGCCGCATTTATCCAGAATGTAGGCATACAGCAGACCATCATCGACTGTACTGTCCGCGGGGAGGGCAGGTTCTGTCAGCCCGGTACCGCAGTTGAGGTTCCGAACGGAGGGACGGGAAGCCCCTGATATGGATGCGCTGGAGAGCGACATCCCCTGAGTCGCGACACCCAGAATCCCTTCACTGCGTGTGGGGCGCACTGCGTCGGAAGGCGTTTCGGGGATTTGTCCGTCCCATTCTTCGTCTGTCAGCCTTTTTCGGTACAGAATTTCCTCTTTCATGGCCGCTTCTGCATTGTCCCACTCCGCTTCCATGTCCTGACCCTGCCAGCTTTCCAACTGGTGACCGCCGGACAAAATGGACTCCGCAAGGGAAATACCGGAAATGTCTTTCATATATTCTACGATATGGTATTTCAGTACTGTTCCCCTGTCATCGGATGCGACGCCGGCACGCAAAAGCTGTACGCCGTCTGCGGAAAGCCCGGTAAGATCTCTTGCAAGAGGAATGGAAAACTCCTCTTGGGGACGCAAATTTTTTTCCATATAGGACATAATCTGCTCTTCTGTACGGTGAAAGGATGGATCTGGCGTCCCGTAGGATGTGTCAATAAAAAACAGCTCATATTGTTCCAGCATTTCTCTGTGATATTGTGCGAGGGCGGAATCCAGCGCCATATCCGCGCAGCATTCGATGTGCATGCGGATTGTGCTGATCCGGGCACCTTCGATCACTGCCAGGATCAGGGAGAGCATTATGCCGATGATCAGCGCAAGATAGACCGTCATATACCCGTCCCGGTTCATAGGGTGTTGGCGCGGGAGGTGATCTTCTCAAAGACCGAGGAGACCAGCTCTTCGATCCTGCTGCGGAAGATCAGCACGAGGCCGACCGCCACCAGGATCAAAAGGACCACTTCGACGGTCCCGATTCCCTTCTGGTCCTGAAAAAGAGTGGCTGCCCGGCAGGCCAGGACAGTCAGAGTCCGATTGAGCTTTTCTTTCAATACATTCAGTTTTTTCATTTTAATCTCCAATTCTCCGCCGAAGCGGCGGTATAAGTATAAATGTTTGGTTTCCGTCTGGTCAGTCATAAGCCAGGCATTTGGCTCAGCAGCCCAAACAGGCGTCTGGAGTTGGTCAGCGCGGTGAAAAGGTTCCATATGAGGGAAGATTCAGATTCCGCCGAAGGAAAAACAGGCGGGGACCATGACGAGGATCATTACGACCACCAGCATCATGAGCATGGGGATCAGCAGCTTAGTCTGCGCTTCTTCTCCTTGTCTGCGCGCATATGCTTTGCGCTCTTCAAAGGCTTGGAGTGCTTCCTGCCGCAGTGCCTGCAGCAGACCGCCGGTGCCTTTTCTCACATTCTGCGCCAGCAGAGATGCACATTTTTTGTACTGCGGCAGGCCGCAGCGAGTGCCAAAATTTTCATAGGCGATCAGCTCACCGGTACCGCTTTCCATTTCTCGGACAGTGCGAAGCACTTCCTCATAAACCGGAAACGCGTTTTCCTCTTCGGCTTCCCGGGCTAACCTGGCAAAAACCATGCGAAGCGGCATTCCGGTTCCAGCCAGAAGAGTCAGACGGAGCAGAAAAGAAGGATATTCCAATGCCAGAGTTTCTCGCCGCAGTTCCCCTTTCCGAGCAAGATCCCGGTCGAAAGCAATGGAGAGTGCAGCACATCCGGCGAGGGTCAGAAACGCGATGAAAGGGCCATAGGAAGGTCGGACCGGTTTCCAAGACAGAGGGATTTGTTCAAACGTGTCAGGGAGAAGAAAAACATCAGTTTCTGTCTGAGATTGTGCTTCCAGAAGCTGACGTTTTGTTTCACGGCAGAGACGGGAAGCTATATCCTGTCCGAATGGAATTACGCGAATCGGGTAGATCAGTGTTTTTTGTTCTTCACCGCAAGTGAGAATGGCGGTCAGCTCCAGCAATTCACCTTCTTCCGGGAGGAGGTCATTGCGGATGGTTCCTGTTCCGTCCAGAATGTCATATCGGCTGCTCTCGAAGCGGACTTCCACGAGTCCGTTCTGCAGTGTTTCCGGAAAGGAAATATTCTGATCCACAGCGTCTGCATGCCAGCCGTCCCGTTTCATCCATTCTTCGAGCTCGTCTTCGGCGGCCTTCAGGAGAGATTGTTGACTGGAAACGGACAGCTTTTTAGCCGGGACCTGCAGACGGATTGTTCCCAGGTCCTCTTCTCCCGCCGTTACATCCATTTCGTAGAGAATACTGTTTTGACCGCTTTCCGGACGCGGCAATGCAGAAACGGTATCATCCCGATGTGAGCGGGAATCCAGGGACAGCGCCGCTGCAATCCCTATACCAGCAAGAAATACGGCCAGCAGTTTTTCCTTTTTCTGGATCATATATTCCCGGTAGATCTGTTCTGACTTTATATCTCCATATATGTTTTTGAGCATTTCCAGCCGTGGATCCGGCCTGTCGCGGTTTGGGAAACGGTATTTATCCTGTTGAGACTGTATCCATGCGGCAACAGGATAGAGCGGTCCATGCCGCGCTGTTTTGCGGACTTTGTTCTTTTTTCGCTTCATAAATACCTCGTCATTTTTCTGGCTGCCCGTATTCGCTTATGAGCAGGTCCCATATCGGTTTTATGTCCGGATCCCATATTTGCTTCCCTTTGCCCATTCTTCGAGCGATATCAAAAAGTCTACAGATGAATATCCATGATCTTTTCTGAAAGAAACAGGGCGGCTAAATAGAGAAGCAGACAGGCTGTCATGATGCAAATGCCGGCTGTATTGTAATAGAGAACGTCAAAGAACCCTTTGGAAGAAAGCTTCATATAGCCGTACAGCAGAAATGGGATCAGATTCATGACCTTTTGCTCATATTTGCGGGAGGAAAGCATTGTGCGGATCTCGCGTTCTACTTCCAATCTTTGTCCGGTCAGTTCCGCTGTTCTGGCAATGATTTCCCGTAAATTGCCGCCCAGATGCTTGGCCGCCGCAAAGCATTCCGCAAAATCCCGGACTTCTTCTATATGGCTGCGGGCGCCGAGTCCCGAGAGGAGCTGCTCCAGCGGGATATGGTTTTTCAGCCCTTTGCGCAGA
Organism: uncultured Eisenbergiella sp.; assembly: GCA_947626725.1. GTDB lineage: Bacteria > Bacillota > Clostridia > Lachnospirales > Lachnospiraceae > Gallintestinimicrobium. The sequence continues at coordinate 3,704 of CANQTI010000013.1, read as the reverse complement.
ACGGCGAGTTCCAGGGCCATTTCGCAGTGTTGTCCGTGGAGTGTACGGATCTCTCCTTCCGCTTCCAGAAAAGCGTTTTCGATGGAATATCCTGCCTGCATATTGGCACTTACGGAAAGAATTGTGTCCCGAAACTGCACAGCGAGACGTTCTTTTCTGGAGTCGCGCCGATTTCGTTTGTCTCTGGAAAATACCCATGCTGCAACAATAGGAAGAGAAATCATGCCCAGCCAAGAACGATAGAACATATAGGAAAAAGCACCGGTGAGCAAAAATCCCTTGCTGAGACATAAAAGGCATTCTTTGGGGGAAAGACGGTAACAATCATAATCTGTTCGCACATTGCCGTTGTCCCAGCCCGGCGGCCTCCAGTTTTTCCGCATGGAGCAATTCCCCTTTCTTTTTCAGAGAGCCGCTCACCCGGTCTCTGGTACTGTTCGCATCTTCCTCAAAGGCATAAAGAGTGCCGGTGAGGATTCCGCGGACGTTGTCATATCCGAGAATTTCTGTGATTTCCAGCACTTTTCTGGTCTTGTCCCGCATGCGGCCCAAATGTACCAGGATATCGATTCCGGAAGCGATTTGTCGCTGGATGGCGGGCAGGGGAATGTCCATACCCATCAGCAGCATGGTTTCCATGCGAAGCAGCATGTCTGCCGCGCTGTTTCCGTGGCCGGTGGACATACTGCCCGCATGTCCGGAGTTATAAGCGGTCAGAAGTTCGCAGATTTCCGCACCTCGCACCTCACCGACGATGATACGGTCCGGCCGCATTCGGAGGGAGGAACGGATCAGATCCCTGATCGTAACGGGGACACAGCCTTCGATATTGGCGTTCCGTGTTTCCAGGGAGACCAGGTTCTGAGCGTATTTTAGCTGGAGCTCTGCGCTGTCCTCGATGGTGATGATTCTTTCATCCGGCGGAATGGCCTGGGAAAGTGCATTTAAGAAAGTGGTTTTGCCGCTGCCTGTACCGCCGCTGATGAAAATGTTGTAGCGGCACTGCACCAGGAGTTCCAAAAAACTTCTGCATTCCTCATTCAGAGAACCCAGAGCGACCAGTTTGTCCAGTGTCATTCCTTCTTCCGGAAACCGGCGGATTGTCAGAATGGGACCATTCAGCGCCACTGGCGCCAGTACGATATTGACCCGGGAGCCGTCCATTAGCCGGGCATCCAGGATTGGGGACGCTTCATTCACTACTCGGTTGCATCCGGCGGCAATCTGCTGGATTACTTCCATCAGCCGTTCACAGCTCTCAAAACGTCCCTCCCAGCGCGTCAACCGCCCGGCTTTTTCGAGGAAAATCCGGTCTGGTCCGTTCACCATGATTTCGGTGATTTCGGGGTCTGACAGAAGCGGCTGCAGCATGTCCAATCCCCGGATGGAATCGAACAATTCCCTGCCGAGCTTTCGCCGATCTGCGATATCCAGTCTTCCTGCACAGCCTTCTGCGCGCAGGGATTCATCAATAATGTGCCGGACCTGTTCATCAGAAAAATCCTGCCCGCAGTCCAGCTGGGTCATGATATTCCGCTTCAGTATCGCTCTGTGCGCTGCATATTCCTTTGGATTCATGATCTGTCAGCACCCTTTCCATAAAATGTGCCAGTTCACTGGCGGTCATATGGTTCAGATCGCCGGGAAGTTTCTGAAAGACGGGGAGGGTGAGCAGTCGGGTTTTGTCCTGTACTTCTGGACAATTCGTCTTTTCCAAAAGGAGCCTGTACTGCTCCAGCTTCGCCTGGGCAAAACGGTCTTCTTTTACAATGGTATAGATCGTCCGACAGAGCCGAAGGATTTCAAACAGTCCCTCAACGCTGTCTGACAGATCCAGGATCACACAGGAGTAACGGCTCGTCTGCAGCACTTCCAACAGCCGCATCCATTCTTCCTGCCTTGTGCGGAAAATATCGGAACTGGAGAAAGCCGGGGGCAGCAGTTCCATACCATTTACAGTTTCCGTCATTTGATACAGTCGGGACAGAAGCGCCTCGTCTGGATCGTCCAGGTGATAAAGCAGATCGGAAAAATCCGTGTCGAATTGTCGCCCCAGCATTGCAGAAAGACCGGAATAGCATTCGAAGTTCAGATATAGCACCCGTTCTTTTCTGGCGAGCAGCTGCCCGGCTGTAAAGGCGAGTGTGGTTTGCAGACAGCGTCTCACCGGCGTGTAAAAACCCAGAAAACTGCAGGCCTTCTGTCCTGTTATCGCGGCGGGAAGGAAAGGAATGCTGCCGGCGCTGGCGGCTTCTTCCATGATCCGTTTCGTGATGCGGGAGACAGAAGTGTATTTGCTGATCCAGGGGAGATCTGGCTCAGTGGCTTCGCTGTTTTCCAACAGGATCAGGATACGGGTTATGGGCCAGTCCCTCATTTCCGGCCGGAAGGCGGACTGCGCAATCACCAGCAGCTGTAGAGGAGTCTGGGAGAGACTTTCCCGCAGGCGCTCTGCACTCGTGAAGGTGAGGATTTCAAAAGGAAAATCCTCCTTCCGGCTGAGTGCGTCCATCAGGCGATAGGCATATTCCTGTTCGGAGTCGCAGATCGCCAATCTGTTTCTTTTCAAAAAATGCCTCCTGAGATTGATAAATGAGAATTTTGAAATCAGATCCCGAAAACAACGGAAAGAATATTTTGAGAAACTTTCGCTGTGGGGAATAGATCCGCCGGCCAGCTGCCGGGGATAAGGAACAGCACCTCACCGTTCATGAGGCCTGATCGATGATAAATCGAATTATAGGCGCCCCCAAATGATTTGTCCAGATCATTTGTCGGAAAAATCTTTTTTTTGGCAGACTTTCACAAAATGTCCCGGCGTTTTTTGTGACAGAGTATTTTATGGATGTGATTTACAGCAGAAAATAAAACTGAACGCCGTAGAGCAGAACAACACCCGGAAGTCCGAGAGCGCCGGCAGTCAGAATGCTGAACGGATTGATGCCGACACTTTCGCCAAATCCCCGGCTGAGCAGCAGGGAATTGATCAGATAGATGGTGACCGTCCCGAATACAGCCCGGAGAAGAAAGTTGAGAACTCTTTCGATGCGGTTATTCATGGTGATCCGCTGCCTGTACGCTTTTTAAAAGGATATGCGCCTGAAGCGACAGATATGATGTGGAGCACATGTATATTTTTTCCAGTCCAGCCTATACTTAAATAAAGAATGAGAAAGGGGAACGTGTATGCTTTCGGTTTTCCGTGTCTGCCGCCGGCCCGCGCAGGACGATAAGAAACTGAATTATGAGGACAGTCTGCGGCGGGACCTGCTGCTCGCAAAATGGGAACTGGATAATGCGTATGCGGGCTTTGATTATGTCACGGATCCCGATCTGGTGGACTGCTATATCTATCAGCTCAATGCCGCGATGAAACGTTACGAATATCTGCTCGGGAAATTCTCCGAGCTGCAGAAGGAAATTCTGCCCGCGGATGACGAACGGCTGCCGCAGCCGCAGCTTTCCCGCGAAACGGCTCTGCAGCCGATGCTGTAGGCGCCTCCAGCCCCTCGTCGGATGACGGAAGCGCCCCGCCGACACCGGAGGAACGCCCGCTGAGGCATACATTTTTTTCAGACACGCTTCCGCTCGGAGAAAAGCGCAGCGCACGCTAGGCTCGAAAATACCTCGCTAAGCGGCGGCGCTTTTCTAACGGTCTGAAAAAAGAAGTATGCCTCAGCGGGCGTTCCTCCGGTGTCGGCGGG
>CANQTI010000012.1 GCA_947626725.1 uncultured Eisenbergiella sp. | reverse complement strand
GGAAATACATTATGACAGATCACCAGCTTCGGGATCCTCTTTCCAAGGATACCGGTCAGGATCCGATAACACGGCGCAAAATAGGGATGCCACCACTGCAGGATGACAAGGTCCGGATGCATCCTGCGGATCTGTCCGGCCACCCCCGCTATGTTGAACGGATTGGCCGTATGAATCAGAAAACGGGCATCCTCTATCCTGAACAGATCGCTGGAAAAATCCTTTTGTTCCTTTTTAAACAGAAAACGGGGATACTGCATCTTATAGGAAATCAGGGTCACATCATATTTGGGGACCAGCGTTTTGTACAAAAGGCTCGTATTGTGAGCGATCCCGCCCTTATACGGATATACAGGACCGATGAGAACGATTTTTCTGCGTGCATTCATATTCCGTCCTTTTTGTCTTTCGACGCATCATGCTCTCTTTTTGTTCCGACAGCATCCGAATAGCGGTAATTTTCACGCGGCTGCTTTTCCTGCGCTTCTTTGGAACCGTTCCCCTTTTCTTTCTCTTTCGTCCCGCCGTTTTGCCGCAGAGCGCTTACCGCTCCAGCCGCGAAAATCAGAACAATCAGCACGATGATCACGGTCCGCCATATTCTCGACCGCCTTATCCCGTCCTGCTGCGTGATCAGAGAGGCAATCCATGACTGGCTCTTCTCTTCAATATCATGAATTTCCTGATCCAGCGCTTCCACATCGACCGGACTGCTCTCACTCACCGCAGCCGCCTCTACATAAAGCGTTTTCCCCTGGTAGAAAATCTGATACCAGCCACCCGTTTCTCCTGTTACCAGGATCGGGCCGCCAACCGCCAGCTCCACCACGGCTGCCGCGCCTGTATCCGGCGATTCCCTGGCCGGGGTTTCCGTCTGAACAGTCATCAGCGTTCCCGACACCTCAGTTGGCTCCGTTTCCGATGCCAGACACCGCAGCTGACAAAGGGCGCAAAGCAGGAGCGCAGACGCCATGAGCCCCAATAACGGTTTGATTCTTTCCTGCCGCATTTTTTTCGCTTTCTCTCTCCTCTTCAAGATCCCTGTTTCTTCGGCTGCCGTTTGCGGCGCATTCACTGCGCCGCCGCATCCCCGTCGATATGGGGACTGAAATACAGCACTTCTCCTTCTTTCTCCTTTTTGCCGCCTTTCCCGGGCGCTTCGCTTTTCGCGTATTCCATGCGTTTCACATGGTACTGCACATCCTGCAGGATCTTGCGGTTCGAAGAAATCACATCGGCCATCAGCCCGATCATGAACGTGAGAAAACCGATGATGATCAGCGTACACGCCAGGATCAGCGACTGTATATGACCGCTTCCGTTCCCTCTCGCGACAAAAAACAGGAACCGAACCCCGATTCCCAATCCGACAGCGGTGGTCGGGACGGAAAGCAGGGCAAAGCTCATCAAAGGCTTATACATCATATAGGCCCGCAGGATCGTCAGAACCGATTTCTTCACATAACCCCAGATACTGTGGAACAATCTGGACGGCCGCAGCTCCGGGTTGGTGTGAATCGGAACGCTGGTGATCGCGATCTTTTCCCGGCCTGCCTGAACGATAGTCTCCAGCGTGTAGGTATAATCGTTGATCACGTTCATCCGCATCGCCGCTTCCCTGGATAATGCCCGAAATCCGCTGGGGGCATCCGGGATATCCGTATGGGATGCCTTGCGCACCACCCAACTCCCAAAATGCTGCAGTTTTTTCTTCACGAATGAGAAATGCTCCGTCTCGTCGATGGGGCGGGCGCCGATAACCATATCGGCTTCTCCATCCAGAATCGGCTTGATCAGCAGAGCGATATCCTCTCCCCTGTACTGATTGTCCGCATCCGTGTTGACAATGATATCCGCCCCATGGGCCAGACAGCCGTCCAGCCCGGCCATAAACCCTTTCGCCAGCCCCTTGTTCTGCCGGAAATTGACCACATGGTGCACGCCCCATTTTCTGGCTACCTCAACGGTGTTGTCATGACTTCCGTCATTGATGATCAAATACTCAATTTCATCCACCCCGTCCAGCTTTTTGGGCAGATCGTTGAGCGCCACTTCCAGGGTTCCCGCTTCGTTATAACAGGGAATTTGAATGATCAGTTTCATAAGCTTTCCTCTTTTCGTCCGCTTTGTTTCATTCGTTATAGAAAAGGTCCAGATGTCCGCCGTGCCAGCAGCGGTCATATTCTTCATAAAGTATCTGGGACCAGGAACTCTCCGCATCCGCGATGACGATGTCGTTTTCTGTCAGATTCTCCATCCCGCCGCGCCAGACCTCTATCTTCTTCTCCCGCATTCGGAACTGGACCTGCTCGATATAGGGCATTCTTCCGTCCTCGTACAGGTGAATTATTCGCATCCGCTCCCCGGCGGCTTCCCGCTCCTCCAGCACATGCTTCAGCTGTCCGGCGAGCATGGCGTCCATATTGCCGCGGGAATTGCTGATATAAATGTACCTCTCACAGCACCGCAGTCCCAATATAACCTGCGCTGCTATGATCAGAACCAGCAGCCATTCCGCCCTGCGTGCCTTTCTGTACAGCACCGCGGCCAGCGTCACAAGTACAGTCAAAAACACACCGACCGCAAACGCTCTCCATAGAAAGGGTACGGCCCCAAATGCGCCGCTCCAGGACACATAGCTCATGCCGATCATGGAAAATGAACGATTCTCCGTATATGCAGCACGCTTTGCGACCCATACGGCTGCCGCGTTCAGCGCCAGCGCCCCGCCGGCGATGGCTCCTGTTTCCTTCCACGGATGCCTGCTTTCCAACAGCTGATACAGGCCGGCAGCGGCCAATATCGGAAGGATCGGTTCCTCATAGCGGCCGTTCACAAACATATCCAACCGCGAGGCCCCTTCCCGCACAGCGTCGATCGTAAACACGGTGACAATGCAGACCTGCGCGGCGGTCGCCAGAAAAACAAACAGCCAGAAGAACTCCAAGGGCCGATGTTCCCTGCTCCAAAAGCCCTTTCCCGGCCGGAGCATTCTCTTCCAGACGAAAGACAGCCCTCTCCACGCCAGCCCGTAAGTGGAAAGGCCCATATACAGAAGCTTCCCGGTCAGATTCAGACAGAAATCCTTCGCCCCGGACAAGCTGCATATGGAACGGATTTTGCTCCACTGCCCCGAATAATCACTCATCGAAAGCAATCCGGCCGGAGCCTCTTGATAAATGCTGTCTACGACACCGGCTTTTATCGCAATCCCAACAGCCAGAAGGGCGAGCAGACATATGGCGCAGAAAACGCCCTTTTTCCAACTTCTCTCCTCCCGTGTCAGACACGTCCACAGCAATAACACAGCTCCGCCTGCGGCCAAAATCCCCACGCTTCGCATGTGCACAAAATATATGTAAACGAGCGCCGCTGCCAAGGCCATGGCAGCGAGAACGCCGGGTTTTTCCAAAAAGCGGACAAACAAATAACAAATCCATACATAGAGAAACAAAAGCAGGGCTTCCGTCATCGTCATCTGCACATAATACATCCATACGGGAGTGATGACGGCTATTCCGCTGACAAAAACCGCTTTCCGTTTCTCTTCTTTTCCGAAAAGACGTACCATCAGCCGATACATCAGATAAAGTCCGAGACACATCAGCAGAGCGTTGACAGCCACTGCCAGCCGATATGCAGTCAGGGAATCCCGGCACAAAAAAAGCAGCGGTGTCAGGATCAGACTGTATCCAAAGGAATAATACGATCCCAGAGACGCGGTCTCAGACCAGTCCCAACCGAGATTTTCCGCTGCAGCGGCCCAATAGCCGAACTCATCCGGCAGCAGGGTAAAGCCGAATACCCGCCCCGCCCCATACCCGCACAGACACAGGCACAGAAGCATCAGGGCTGTCAAATACCATGCTGTCCTGTCTTGTTTCATTTGATCAGCCATAAGTTGTTCACAGGAATCCGGAGGATGAACGTTTACAGATCATCCTCCGCATCCTGCCCTTGAAAATTCTGTTTGTATCCGCTGCTGTCAGGCGGCCGGATACATCACGATCGCATATGCGCCCAGACCGCCGGCGGTGACAAACGTCACGGTAGCGGGATCCGTATCCGTGTCGGGCATGACTTCAAACGCTCCGCCCGGGCGTACACAGATAACCGCGTAAGCATATCCGGGAACGACGCTCTTCTTCGGGATGCCGAAGGCAACGGCAATCGGAGCGCCCTGCGGAAGCAGAGAGAACTTGCTGCCCAGCAGCTTGCCGATCTCCATGTTCACGGAGCCGACCACGGTGCCGCCAATGGCAGCGGCAGCGGCATTGATGCTCGCATACGCCATCGGGCTGCCTTTCTCGGTGATGTCATACACCCTCACATAGGGCTTCTCCGCCCCTGTCAGGCCATAGCTCTCCGAGATCACCGCGCTTCCGGTCTCGATGACGGTCCCCGGAATCGTCTTGGACAGATACGCGCCGGCTATGGTGGACTTCATGACCTTGCCAGCAACCGTGACCGTGCTCGTGGTCGGAATTACGACCGCTTCCTCGGCGCTCACAGCCGTGTCCGATGCTGTGCCCGCAGCGGTATCCCCTGCCGGAGAAGAGGAAGGCGTTTCATTCGTGCCGGTCGCGCCCACCGTAAGGACGGGAGCCATGACAAGACTCAGCGCCAGTGCCGTGCAGAGCACTTTTTTGAGTAACTTTGTTTGGATCATTGGTGTTTCCTCCTTGTTTTTTTATATTCATTCCACATGGAACCGACCGTACGGATTGATAAGCCTCCGCCGTCTGATCCGCTGTGGGATAAATACCGTTTTTATGGCGTTCTGTTATGAGAATTATATTTAAAGTAAAGATTTTCTCCCTGTTCAATATTTATAGTATATATTTCAGTTCGAAAAATGTCAATAGTATCTTGAAATTACCAATATCTATATATAAGTTTTTTGATAGGAGAAAACCGAATGTCCGAATTGACCAGACTCATTGGAACCCGAATCAGAGGTTATCGAAAAATGCGGCAGCTCAGCCAAGAGCAGCTGGCGGAGAAATGCGGCCTTCACCCGACTTATATCGGGCAATTGGAACGCGGTGAGAAAAATGCGACTTTAGACTCCATTCAAAGCGTATGTATTGGTCTGCAAATTTCGCTGGAACAGCTTTTTTCCGGGATCGTCCCCAGCACATTGGACAGCAGCTCCTATATTCCCAACCGCGTCAATGCACTTCTGACGGATCTGTCCCGAAGCGAACAGCTCATCGTGTATAATCTCATCGTGGAAGCTTTGAAACTGAAATCATAACTATTTCAGTCGCGAAGGATTGTCTGTCCTCTTCCCTCATTTCAAATGAAAAAGCCTAATCATCCAGCTGTGCTGAAAGATCAGGCCTTTATTTTTAATGCAATATTTTCAATGGATTAATTATATTTTCCCTCAGGTCTAATACCTTTGTTTCTTAATTTCATTTTCTTCCGCATCCAAATAGAAACGACAGATTTCGACCAACTCTTCCGAAAAAATATCATACACAATAAAATAGCACCCTGGTTCGCCTGATATTATTTCCTTCCCATTCCATATAACCCGACTCGGAATATCCAGGTTCATTCCATTTTGAACAAAAGAATGCTCCACCTCAAGCATTTCATTGCCTAACTCTTTCTGATAGCTCCACTGTGGATCACTTATATATTCCTCAATTCTCCCGTTACAAAATTCATACAATCTGCCCGGCATTAGCGTAGCCGCCTCAATTCCCAAAAGTTTACTCTCAGGATTCTTAAAAAGTTTCTCTGTTCCTTTTTCCGTCACCAGAATAACCCTATAATTTTCTTTCTCCATATGATTAAGATACGCTGAAAAATTATTTTCCTTTCTTAAATATTCATTTTCTGTCCTTCCCATAATATCTTTGCTATTTAATTTCCAAGTTATATATTTTTCTTCATCCATAGAGTGGTAGGGAATATCATACCTATTAAGAACCATTTTCGCCAGGACATTTGTGTATTTTACATTGCCGCGATAGTTTAAATGCGCCGAATCCGCGAAATCCATTGCAAAATCCAAATTCATTAAATCATAATACTGTGATTCATTAAAATTTATAAAATCAACATCATATTCTCCCGCAATCTTTTTCGTCTCAATAAATTGCTGCTGATTATTATCCGACAAAATAAACGGAGAAACCACAATTAATAAAGGAATGTTTTCCTGTTTAGCCAATTCAATTATTTTCCTTAAATATTTTTCACTTTTAGGGTATAAGGAAAGCCCAGTTTCTATATGATCAATATCTGGCCTAATCAGACTGCTATCCGTCGCAAAATTGATTCCAAACCCTTTATAATACTTATATATGGGTTTTTCCCAGTATTTACTGGCATCTGATGCGTTCAATTCAGTATATCTGGAATGCCAAAGTCTGTAATCCCAAAAATAATTCTCTAATTCATCCCTTGGACTTGATACCATCAAAGATTGTGCTCTGGCTATCGGATCCTTAATACCCAAATTATTTTTTATTATTCTGCTATGGTCACTGTATTCCTGGTTAAAAGCTGATCCATATGCCTCCAAAATAATCAATTTGGGATGCTGCGTTTTCAACGCCTCCATTAAATAGTAATATGAATTCCAATATGGCTGCACACTTCCTGCCAAAACATAAGAAGCAATCCCATAAGAATCAAATAAAACCGCTGTATTAATATTCTCAAACGCATGGCTGCTTCCAAGGATCAGAACATCTATCGTATCTTTTTCCTGCTTATAAAGCATCTCAATTCCCAAAATACCATCCCCATATTTAAAGGACAATGCCTCCCTAACAAAATACGTACAGACACAGAACATTAATACGATTACCGCAATCTTACAGATTCTTTTTCTCAAAATAACTTTCTTCAAAATCCTGGCCTCCCATCAAAACTGGAAATAAATAAATTCCTGTGCATTGTAAGCAGGACCATACATACCAAACACAAAACAAATGATAAAAAGGATAATGTAAATCATTCCCTGAAATCCCCAATTCTGACTCATAAGAAAACAATCGATTCTTCTTGCAGTCTTATATTGAACATAATCCAGAATGATAATAATTGTCAGCATTATAAATAGAATATTCATTTGAAGCAGATCCAGCCCCAAGCTATACACCGAGTTATTAAATAAATTCCATATATCGGGTTTTGTAAATAATCTTATAATATAATGCACCGCATCAGATATCGTTTCTGCACGGAAAAAAATCCACGCAAAAGTAACTAGGACAAATGTACACATACGCTGTCCCAGCCGAAAACTAAAGCAATCGGTTTTACAATGAAATATCCGATATATTTTTTTGCGAAAAGGAGAAGTAAGATTTCCAATTATTTGGTATAAGCCGTGCAGAGCTCCCCATATTAGAAAGGTCCAATTTGCACCGTGCCACATTCCACTAACCAAAAATGTAATGAATAGATTTATATTTCTTCTTGATGAGGAACACCTGTTTCCTCCTAATGGAATATATACATAATCTCTAAACCATGTGCTCAGAGAAATATGCCACCGTCTCCAAAAATCCTGAATAGAAAGCGCAAAATAGGGTGATCTGAAATTTTCTGTTAGATCGAAGCCCAGAAGCTTACCCAGTCCCAACGCAATTAATGAATAAGAAGAAAAATCGCAATAGATTTGAAATGCATAACATATCGCAGCAAAAACCAAGACCGTCGTACCGTAATAATTATAATTATCAAATACGGTATCCGTAATAACATAAAGTCGATCAGCAACTACACATTTAATTACCCCCCCCCCACATTACTAAGAACAATCCTGCTTTAAAATCACGAAACAAAGTTTTTTTATTATTCACTTTCTTTATTTGTTCAAGCAGAGTGGCCGGCCGTTCGATCGGACCAGAAAGGATCGTAGGGAAAAAGGTAACATATGTTGCATATAAAAGCAGATTATTTTCTGAATTTATCTTTCTTTTATATATATCGAAAACATAACTCATCGCCTGAAAAGTAAAAAATGAAATACCTATGGGCATAAACAGCTGTTTTCTCTTCTGAAACGACGTAATTCCAATGACCCGTGCGGCCACATATAAATTGTTCCAGATAAAATTTGAATACTTAAAAAATAGCAGTCCTCCAAGACAAACTAAAATAGTTATCAGAAGAATCCCTTTCCGAAAAGAAGCCTTTTGCGTATACTCAATACATCGAGCCCCGAACCAGGTAACCAATGTTACGACAATAATTGGAAAAAACTCTGCAATATCAGTAATCCAACTCAAATAAAACAGAAAATTGCATCCCAACAGAAAAATATATCTATATTGAGAGGGAACAATATAATATCCAACCAAGAGAAAACACATAAAAATCATAAAATAAATTGAAATAACCTGCATAATTATATCACTCCTCATTTTCAGACCAATATCGCAAGTTTATATCATCATACAAACCTAAATTTTTTAAATAATCAATCCCTGTATTTAAAACAGCAAAAAGATCCTCTTTTTCACTTTCTTCAATACCGCAAAAAAATGTTCCTTGGAAAAAATCCGTAAATGCTGATTTCTCAGGATATACATTAATTACACTTTTAGCGTTATAGGATACGATTTGTGCTGACACGGGCGCCGTTATTTCCCCCAAATTTACACAATTCACAATTGTCCCATTCGAGAAATTATCACAAATTCCTCCCGCACGTCCACTGCCTTTTACTTCAGCCTTATTATAGCAGTTAATAATTGCCGCACTGTTTCCTGTAGAATGACTTGCAATACTTCCTATATAAGCCCCTTCAACACTCCCACTTTCAATTCCCAAATTCATAACCTGCCCCCCTAATACTCCAAATAATCCATTATTGGCAATACTTCCGGATTCATCCGGGCAACAATATAAATTAGAAATACTATGTGCTCCGCCATCGTATACACCATAAAAATATCGATTGCTTCCAAAAACACCTATAGGGATCCAGGGACTTTCACTTTTCAAATCAATATCGCATGTCTGTAAAAAATATGTGTTCTCAAAGCTGTAGCCTTCACTTACATACAATCCTAAAAGTGAAATATCCTCAGCGCAATTAATCAAAAAGGGCAATTCCTTTGTACCGTCACCCGAAAACAAAATTTCATCTTTCCATTCTTCCTTTCCAAATCGCTGAACTTTCTGCATAGCAACCAAAATAAACATCATAAATAACATCAAAAAAGCTATGATCATTCTAAATCTAGCATATTTGCTTTTCATCTTGCTCCGATGCCCCCGTACCCAATATCAATGCGTATATACCAATTATATAATTCAGTTTTTAAAGCTGTGAATCGGTGCAGGGATCCGTCCGCCTCGGTTAATAAAGGCCTCGCATCCGAATGCATTCACGGGTATCACAGGCGCGTATCCCAAAAGGCCGCCAAACTCCACTGTATCTCCCACACCCTTGCCGATGACCGGAATCAGGCGCACCGCCGTGGTCTTCTGGTTCACCATGCCGATGGCCATTTCGTCCGCGATGATCCCGGAAATCGCCGCTGCAGATGTGTCCCCAGGTATCGCGATCATGTCCAGACCTACGGAACAGACGCAGGTCATGGCTTCCAGCTTTTCCAATGTCAGCGCGCCTGCGTTCACCGCGTCTATCATGCCCTGATCCTCGCTGACCGGAATGAACGCGCCGCTTAAACCGCCTACGTAGGAGGACGCCATGACACCGCCCTTTTTCACCTGATCGTTCAACAGCGCCAGGGCCGCCGTGGTGCCGGGCGCCCCCACCCGCTCCAGCCCAATTTCACACAGGATCTCCGCTACAGAGTCACCCACAGCAGGTGTAGGTGCCAGGGAGAGATCCACGATACCAAAGGGCACACCCAGCCGTCGGGAGGCCTCTTTCGCCACCAACTGTCCCACCCTTGTCACCTTAAAGGCGGTCTTTTTAATGGTTTCACAGAGGACCTCGAAGCTTTCACCCCGCACCTTTTCGATGGCGGTCTTGACTACGCCCGGGCCGCTGACGCCCACGTTGATCACCAGATCGCCCTCTGTCACGCCGTGAAAAGCCCCCGCCATAAACGGGTTGTCATCCGGCGCGTTGCAGAATATCACCAGCTTCGCACAGCCGATGGAACCGGCGTCCTTCGTCGCGATCGCCGTCTCCTTCACAATCTGTCCCATCAGCTTTACGGCATCCATATCGATGCCGCAGCGTGTGGATCCCACGTTCACAGAGCTGCAAACCCGCTCCGTCTTCGAAAGTGCCAGCGGAATCGAACGAATCAGAAGCTCGTCAGCCGCCGTCATCCCTTTGCTCACCGTGGCGGAATATCCGCCGATGAAATTGACACCCACCGCATGAGCCGCCCGATCCAGCGTTTCGGCGATCCGGGCGAAATCCTCTGCATTCTTACAGGCCGCGCCTCCCACCAGCGCGATGGGTGTCACGGATATTCTCTTATTGATGACCGGAACGCCGAATTCCCGCGCAATATCCTCTCCGGTCTTTACCAAATCCTTCGCAGATTTCGTAATTTTCCGATATATCTTCGCCAGACAGCATTCCAAATTCGCGTCCACACAGTCCAAAAGGCTGATTCCCAGCGTGATGGTGCGCACATCCAGATTCTCCTGTTCCACCATCTTGTTGGTTTCCGCCACTTCATATAAATTAATCATTCTTTCCTCCCGGTCGGCGCGTCAGATCCGGTGCATCTGCGCAAAAATCTCCTCCCGCTGACACTTGATGACCACGCCGATCTCTTTTCCCAGTTCTTCCAGTTCTTCTGCCACATCCGCGAAATGTTTTTCGGAAGCACTCCGGTCCACGATCATCATCATATTAAAATATTCCTGCACGATGGTCTGCGAAATATCCAGAATATTGATATTGTTCTCAGCCAAATAGGTACACACCTTCGCAATAATACCTACCGTATCATGTCCTACCACCGTGATAATTGTCTTTTTCATAGTTCCTCTCATTCCGCCGCTCCTGCGGCCGTCGCTTCTCCTGAAATATCAGAACGTGATCATCTCTCCCAATTCTCCCCGCGGCGCGATCCGGATCGGGAAATCCTTCGAGCGGTACGGATTGTCCGCCAGATCGATCTCCAGCCGCACTGCCTCATAGGCCAACTCCGGAAGATTGTTCTCCTGACTTAAATGGCCCAGGACGATATTCTTCATCCCGTCATGCAGAACTGCTGCCAGGAGCCGTCCTGCATTCTCGTTGGAAAGATGTCCCCGCTTGCCGAGAATGCGCTGCTTCAGATAATAGGGATAGCTCCCCACCTGCAGCATGTTCACGTCATGATTGGCTTCCAACAGGAGCACATCCATCCCTTTCAGGCATTCCACCGTATATTCGTTGTAATAGCCCAGATCGGTGCACACCGCTGCTCGTTTTCTCCCGTAAGAAAAGCGGTAAGCCACCGGGCATGCCGCATCATGAGAGATCTGCATGGGATTCACGGTCAGATCCTTGATCGTAAAGGATTCATCCGCCCTCACTTCACAAAAAAGCGTCTCCGGGATTTCTCCCAGCGCACGATTCTGGCGAATGGCCTCTATCGTTCCCGCCGTGGCGTAGATCGGTATCCGATTTTTACGGCAAAAAACGCCCAGCCCGTTAATGTGGTCGCTGTGCTCATGGGTCACAAGAACGCCGTCAATATCCCGTCCCGTCAGGTCCAGACGGTTCAGGCCCTCTTCCGTCCGCTTCCCGCTGATTCCCACATCCACCAGAACGTGCGTCGTATCCGTTCCCAAATAAATGCAGTTGCCGCTGCTTCCGCTGGCAATGCTACAAAACCTCATCTGTACAGTCCCGCTTCCTTTAAGATCTGATCTATCTGCCTGTAAGTATCCGACAAATCCCCGCTGTTGTCAATAACGGTCTTACAGCAGGAAAAGAACTGTTCCTCAGGCAGCTGACTTTTGAAGATCCCTTCGATCTTCTCCGCCGAATAGCCTCTGTCCTCCGACAGCCGCCGCCTGCGCACCTTACGGTCCGCATAAATATACCAGAGTTCATCCAGAAGCCGTCCGTATCCGTCCTCAATCAGGAGCGCCGCTTCCACAAAAAAAACATCGACCCCGCCCTTTTGGCGCTCCGACTCGATTTCCGACAAAATGTATTGTTTTACGGCCGGATGGACGATTGCATTTACCTGTTCCCGGAGTGCGCCATCCGCAAAGATCCGTGCCGCCATCTTTTTTTTATCCAGGAATCCGTCCGCTCCGATGACCTCCGGTCCCAAAAGGGCCTTCAGCTGCTCATAGCATGGCTGCCCCGGCGCCTCTGCCGCATGAGCCGCGCTGTCCGCCAGAAGGATCCTGCAGCTGCATTTCTGCTCTATGTATGCCAGGACCCGGGTCTTCCCAGCCCCGGCCCCGCCTGTGATCCCAATCGTCTTCATTCTGTTTTGCGCCATCCCAATGCTTTCCGATGTGCAGATCCCATTTTGCACCGTATCAGTTCCTTCCGGGGTGCGGATCCTACTTCGCATCGTACCAGTTCTTTCCGGTGTGCAGATCCACTTCCAGCGTCACCGCCAGGGCCGCGGCATTCTTCATCTCATCGGCCAGCAGCTGTTTGACCTCTTCCACCTCATCTTCGTATGTTTCTATGAGCAGTTCGTCGTGGATCTGCAGGATCAGCTTCGATTTTAATTCCTTTTGCCGGAGGGCCTCCCAGACATGGATCATGGCAATTTTGATGATATCCGCCGCTGTTCCCTGGATCGGGGAATTCATGGCGACGCGCTCTCCGAAAGAACGTGTCATGAAATTGCCCGATGAAAGCTCCGGAATGGGACGCCTGCGGCCAAACAGCGTGGTCACATAGCCTTTTTCCTTCGCTTCCTTCACCTGCCGGTCCAGAAACGCTTTCACGTCCGGATATGTTTCAAAATACTGCTGGATATAGGCCTCGGATTCCTTTCGGGAAATATTCAGGTCCTGGCTGAGCCCGAAGGAGCTGATGCCGTAGATGATGCCGAAGTTCACGGCCTTCGCCCTGCGTCGCTGCAGATCCGTCACCTCCTCCGGCGGCGTATGGAACACCTTCGCCGCAGTGATCCGGTGAATATCCGCATCGGTCCTGTAAGCTTCTATCAGCTGAGCGTCTCCGGAAAGGTGGGCCATCACGCGCAGCTCGATCTGAGAATAGTCCGCGTCCGTGAAGACACAGCCCTCCTTCGGCACAAAAACCCTGCGGATCAGGCGCCCCAACTCAGTGCGCATGGGAATATTCTGCAGATTGGGCTCTGTGGAGCTGATGCGCCCAGTGGCCGTAATGGTCTGATTAAAGGAGGTGTGGATCCGCCCGTCCTCACCGATATAGTCTGCCAGCCCGTCCGCATAGGTGGACTTCAGCTTGGTCAGGCCCCGGTACTCCAGGATATCCGCCACAATGGGATAATCCGGCGCCAGCCTTTCCAGCACATCCGCCGCCGTAGAATAACCGGTTTTGGTTTTCTTTCCGCCCTTTAATCCCATCTTTTCGAACAGGATCTCTCCCAGCTGTTTGGGAGAATTGATGTTGAAGGCCCCGCCGGCCGCCTCGTGGATCGAGCGCTCCAGCTCGCTGATACGGTCTACCAGCGCGTCGCCGTAGGCTTTCAGCTCCTCCCTGCGGACCATCACGCCCTCTTTTTCCATCTCATAGAGTACACGGGAAAGGGGCATTTCGATCTCACAGAACAGCTTCCACATGCCCTGTTCCTCAAGCTTTTGTTCCAGCACCTTTCGCGCATTCCCGCAAACCCAGGCGGCATAGCCCGCATAGGATATAAAATTTCCTCTTTTCTGTTTTATGGCCTCTTTCCAGGACAGCTTATCAAACAGCTGTTTTCTACCCGGAATCGTCAGTCCCAGATACCCGGCCGCCACATCCTCTACCGAATGATCGTTTTTCAGCGGATTGAGCAGATAAGCCGCGATCAGCACGTCAAACAGGGCGGAAGTCTCTCTGCTCTCGGTCTTTTCCTCTCCTTCTGACAGCAAGGTTCCATAGGCCTTTTTTACGTGGAATGCGGAAAGGGAAACACCTCCGCGATACAGTCCGGCGAGTCCGGCACGCAGATATGCGGGAGTCAGAAAGCCTTCCGGAAGCAGCACATATACATCGTTCCCGTCTATACACAGGGAAAGGGCCTGCGGGCTATCCTCACCTTTGTCCTGCGCCAAAAAGAAACCGCAGGCCCCGGCACGGCGCGCCCGTTCGAACACCTGCTCTGCCCGCACCAGATCCGTCACAGTCACAAAACCAGCATCCAGCGCGTCCTTCTTCCCGATGCCGGCGTCGAATCGGGACAGCATATTTTTAAATTCCAGCTTTCGGAAGATCTCATAAGCTTCTTTCGTATAAAAATCTCCAAGCTTTGCCTGTTCCCAGTCCACGGTGATTGGGCTGTCCGTGTCGATGGCCGCCAGTTTCAGGCTGAGATAGGCCAAATCCCGGTTCTCCTGCAGCGACTCCCGCACAGATTTTTTACCCACCTCATCCACATGTTCAAAAATACTGTCCAGGCCGCCGAACTGCCGGAGCAGTTCCAGAGCCGTCTTTTCTCCGACCTTCGGCACCCCCGGAATATTGTCCGCTGTATCTCCCATCAAAGCCTTGAGTTCAATGAAGCCCGCCGGCGTCACACCATAACGCGCTTCCACATCGGAAGCGAAATAGTCCTCCACCTCCGTCCGGGCCCCTTTGGTCTTTGGAATTCGAATCTTGATGCGGTCCGTAGCGATCTGCAAAAGGTCCCGGTCGCCAGAAACCAGAGACACCTCGAAACCATCTCTTTCGCCGCGCCTGGCCAGCGTCCCCAGAATATCGTCGGCCTCCAGTCCTGCCTGCTCCAGGATGCAAATTCCCATGGCCCGCAGAACTTCTTTCATCACAGGCACCTGCTCTCTCAGGTCCTCGGGCATGGGTTTCCGCGTCCCCTTATATTCCTTATAAATGGCATGGCGAAAAGTGGGGGCATTCACATCAAAGGCCACCACCATATAATCCGGCTTTTCCTCTTCCAGGAAATGGAACATGATATTCAGGAAACCGTAAATTGCGTTGGTATGCAGTCCCTGCGCCGTGGACAGATCCGGTACGCCGTAAAATGCCCGGTTCAGAATACTGTGTCCGTCGAATAAAATCAGTTTTTTCCCCATAACCCGCTCTCCGTGCAAACCGCTTATCAAAACACTTCCTACATCACAACGACGAGAAGCGTCAAAAAACCCAAAAGAATGGCAATAGCCTCTGTAGCAAACAGGCCGCTCTGCAGGGAATCCAGCACGCGCACATGCCGTTTCTCCATATCCAGCCTGCTTCTCAGCTCCCGATTCAGATCAAAGGTATCCCCGTTTTCCAACCGCTGCATGCCCACGACCACCAGAAACTGAATGCTCAGCTCTTCCAGACAGGAGGCACAGTGATCCACATGATTCAGAAATGCTCGTCTTTCCCTCCGATCCATATCGTCGCGTATAAAAAGAGGGATCATTTTTTCCGCCTGCTTGCACTGCAGTTCTTCCATAGCTGCCCTCGCCTTTGAACTATTTTTCCGCCGGATGAGCGTGCCAGTCCGGTTTTCGTCCCTGGCCGTTTTCCCGCAGTCCGCCTCCCGTTCTGCCGGCTCACCTTTCACGGGTTCCTTCTAATCTTTCCCTTGCGCCTGCGCGCATCAGAACAGTGACAGCGCGTCCTCGTCGGCCACTACTACTACATTCGGATGAAACTGCAGTGCCGAAGCCGGAACCTCGGGCGTGATCGGCCCTGTCAGAGCTTCCTTCAATATCTTCGCCTTGTCCCTGCCGCTTACCGCCAGCAGCACACACCTGGCACGCAGAATGGCGGCAATGCCCATCGTATACGCCTGCCGCGGCACCTCATCCGCAGACGCGAAAAACCGCTTATTGGCCTCAATGGTCATCGGAGCCAGATCCACGCAATGGGTCTCCTTATCGAAATACTGATTGGGCTCATTGAAGCCGATATGACCGTCATGCCCCAGCCCCAGAAGCTGAAGATCCACCTGTCCCATGGAAGCGATGACCGCATCATAGTCCGCACATGCCTTCGCGCTGTCGGGTTCCAGCCCGTCCGGCAGATGGGTATTTTCCGGCCGGATGTTAATATGGCGGAAAAAATTTTCCTTCATATAATAGCGATAACTCTGCGGATTATCCTCTCCCAGTCCCTTATATTCATCCAGATTGACGCTTTTCACCGCGGAAAAATCCAGATCTTTGTCCTGATAACGTTCGATCAGGCTGGCATAAATGCCCAGCGGCGTAGACCCGGTTGCCAAACCCAACACACAATCCGGCTTTCTGATCACCGTCGCTCCGATGAGATTCGCCGCTTTTTTGCCCATGTCTTCATAGTTCCTGCATCTGATGATCCTCATATCGTTCTCTCCCTCTGTCCTTTTTGCGGCCTGCCCCGCCTTTTTCTTTGCCGCATGCTTCAAATACGGTGTCTGTTCCATTCGTTCCGCAAATCGGGAAGCAACGGTCTGCGGCCCCCGCCGCATGACTTTATCTTAATACATTTTTTCATATCCGACAACGGAAATTTTCTGATCCCGAAACAGGAATCTTCCCGTCAGGAAAAACTGCGGATCGCACTGCGCAGCTGCAGGATGCGGGAAGGCGTCACGGATAGTTCATCCACTCCCAAATCCAAAAACAGCTCCGTCATGGACACATCCCCTGCCAGTTCTCCGCAAATGCCGACCCATGCCCCTTCCTTATGACCGTTTTCCACCGTCATCCGGATCATGGAAAGCACAGCGGGGTGATGCGGATCGTACAGGCGCTCCAGATCAGGATTCTGGCGGTCCAGCGCCAGCGTATACTGCGTCAGGTCATTGGTTCCGATGCTGAGAAAATCCACCTCTTTCGCGAGCTCCCGGCTGATCATCACCGCCGCCGGCGTCTCTATCATCGCGCCGATCTCTACGGAGCCCACCGTTTTCCCTTCCTGCTGCAGGGAATCTTTTGCGCGCTTCAGCATGGCCCTGCACTGCCGGATTTCTTCCACGGATATAATCATAGGAAACAACACGGCCGTCCGGCCCCAGGCCGCCGCCCGACAAATGGCCCGAAGCTGGGCCATGAACAGTTCCGGCCGATTCAGGCTGACACGGATGGCC
This sequence comes from uncultured Eisenbergiella sp., assembly GCA_947626725.1. Lineage (GTDB taxonomy): Bacteria > Bacillota > Clostridia > Lachnospirales > Lachnospiraceae > Gallintestinimicrobium. Next base: position 1,630 of record CANQTI010000012.1, on the reverse strand, counting down.
CGAAAACCCATAGCCGGATTCTCTTCCTCCGGCAGGCCAAGATAACCGACCTTTTTGTCCGCACCTAGATCCAGTGTCCGAATAACCACACGCTTTCCTTCCATTCTCAGAACCGCATCCCGATAAATGCAAAACTGTTCCTCTTCGGAAGGACATTTTTCCCGCTCCAGATAAAGAAACTCACTTCGGAACAGCCCGATCCCCCCAGCATCATTCCGAAGTGCCATATCCACCTCGGTCAGGCTGCCTACGTTGGCATGCACACGGATCCGCCTGCCTCCGGCGGTCACGTTATCCAGTCCGATCAGTGCCGATAGCTCCTGTTTTTCCCGTTCAAAACGCCGCTTTTTCTTTTCCATATCCTTCAGCGCCGTTTTGTCCGGATTTAAAATCAACCTGCCCGCTGTCCCATCCACAATCGCCTGTATTCCCTGATACTCCGGCAGAAAGTCCACATCCGTCTGCACCAGCGCCGGAATGTTCATGGCGCCGATCAGGATCGCCGTATGGGAATTGACGGAGCCCTGCCGCAGGACCAGCGCCAGCACCCGGTCCCGGTCCAGACGCATTACCTCGCTGGGGGACAGATCCTCCGCCAGCAGGATCACGGGCTCCCGGCCCGGCACGGCCTCCGCCGGCGGCTTCTCCTGCCCCGGCGCGGCGCCCTTCTCCGGCAGACCTTCCGAGCCCGAGACGGCGTCCTCCGCTGACGGCTTCACGCGCACCGGTGCAGTGCCCTTCTCCGGCAGGCCTTCCAAGCCCGAGACGGCGTCCCCCGCTGACGGCTTCACGCGCACCGGTGCGGCGCTCTTCTCCGGCAGGCCTTCCGGTCCTGCCGCGGCGCTTTCCGCCCCCGCCCCGGCGTCTTCGCCCAGCAGCCGGACCACACGATCGGTGACATCCTGCACGTCTGCGCTCCTGGCCTTCATATACTCGTCCGCCATCGAGGTGAACCGGGCGGCAAAGATCTCGCCCACCGCGCTGACCGCATACTGAGCGCATACCGCCTCCTGCCGGATATAGCGTTCCACGCCCTCAAGATAGTCCTGATCCTCCAGCAGCAGCTTATGCATATCGAAAATCAGAGCCCTCTCTTTTCCGGCCTCCCGGAGCGCCTGCTGATAAAGCGCCTCCAGCTCCCCGACCGCCTGTCTGCGCGCGCGGGAAAAACGGCGGATCTCCGCTTCCGCATCCGCCGCGGGTCTTCTTTCCGGTCGTCCCTTCTTCTGTCTTTGATAAAAGGCCAGCCTGCCGATCGCGATCCCGTTCAGCACGCTCTTTCCGTCGCAGACGCGCACGCCCTCACCTCCTGCCCTCTGCCGGCGATCCCGTTCTCTGCATCCGTCCGGGACGTATTGACGCCCTCACCCTGCCCTACGCCGGTGATCCCGTTCTCTGCATCCGTCCGAGGCGTTTCGACGCCCTTACTCTGCTCTACGCCAGCAATCCCGTTCCCTGCATCCGTCCGGGCGTTTCGTCGCCCTCACTGCTCCGTCAGCGCCTCCATCTCATCCAGCAGCGTCCCAAACATCGTCAGCGCCTCATGCACCGGAGCCGCCGTGCGCATATCCACGCCCGCGCCGAGCAGCAGACTGATGGGATCCCTGGAACAGCCGCCGGACAAAAACGC
>CANQTI010000011.1 GCA_947626725.1 uncultured Eisenbergiella sp. | reverse complement strand
GCAACACGGACAAAAGTACGCTGGCCCATGCGGAGATCACCGCGATTCGAAAGGCCTGTCGGGCGCTGGGCGACTGGCGGCTGGAGGACTGCGCGCTGTACGTGACGCTGGAGCCCTGCCAGATGTGCGCCGGGGCCATCGTGCAGGCCAGAATCCCGGAGGTTTTCATTGGCTGTATGAACGCCAAAGCCGGGTGCGCCGGATCCGTTTACAATCTGCTGGAAGAACCCGCGTTCAACCATCAGGCGAAGGTTTGCCGCGGGGTGTTGGAGGCAGAATGCAGCCAGATGATGAAGATTTTTTTCAAGGATCTGCGTCTGCGGCTGAAAAATCCGGTTGGATAACGGAGGACGCTTTGTGTCCTACATGGAACCTGAAAAGTTTGTTTTCTTTTGGCCCTCTTTCGGCAAAGGAGAAGGAATTTTTCGGGTTCTTTTTTTCTCGCGGGATCCTGTAAAAATGGACGCGGTATCTTTAAAATTGCTTCTTGTGAACGGAGTTCCATGCAAATATAATCGAAATGAAACTGGAAAATCTTTTTTGCAGGAGGAGAAAGGATAAATATGAGTCAGATATTTGACAGATTGCCGGCAATTCCGCTCATTACCATGGATCCCTATCTTTCCATCTGGGTTCCTGCGGACCGGGTGGATGGTGCAGAAACTGTCCATTGGAGCGGCGCGAAAAAGGCCATGGACGGATTTTTGACGGTAAATGGTGATTCAGTCCGTTTTCTTGGGAAAACGGAAGGAAATTCATGTCTTACAGAGCAGCGAATCACGGCCACACAGACGAAATTTTCCCTGACCTGTGACGATGTCAGTTTAGATGTGGATTTTGCTTCGCCCGCCTTTCCGGATGATCCCGATGTGATGAGCATGCCGCTGACGCTGGTATCTCTGCGGCTGCATACGTCTTTGGAAAAGCTGCAGGAGGTATCTGTGCGGCTGCACCTGTCGGACAGCTTTTGTTATGACGGGGAAGTCAGGCCGGAGCTTACCTCGGATCAGTTTATCTATAACGGCTGGCAGACAGCCCTGTGCGGTCAGAAAACGCAAAGACCGCTCTGCCACGCAGGAGATCGTATTACAATTGACTGGGGGTACCTGTATCTGTGCGCGGACAGGGGAACGGTGGCTCCCGACGATGACGGGCTGGCCTTTTCCTGGTCCGGCGTTTTGGAAAAAGAGGCGGTGCTTCGCATCGTTATCGCTTATGATGATATCGCGTCCATTGATTATTTCGGTTCCCCGTGCAAGGCGTGGTATTGCCGCAATGGGGCACAGATCAGGGATGCGATTCGGTTTGCTGAGGACTCCTTCGATACTCTTCTGGAACGATGCGGAGAATGGGATGAGCGCATTGAAAATGATTCCGTGCGGGCAGCGGGAAAAGAATATGCCAGGATCACTGCGGCCGCATGGCGGCATACGATGGCGGCCCATAAGCTGATATCCACGCCGGAAGGGCATATGGCACTGCTTCCCAAAGAGAATGATTCCAACGGCTGCATAGGAACTACAGACGTCTGTTATCCGTCCACACCGCTGTTTTTGAAATATAATCCGGAACTGGTGAATGCCCTGTGCCGTCCGCTCCTGGAATTTGCCGAAATGCCGGTCTGGGAATTCGGTTTTGCGCCGCATGATGTGGGCTGTTATCCCCACGCCACAGGGCAGGTCTACGCCGCATATCGCCGGTACCCCAGCGGGATCGTTTATCCGCCCGTCTATTCCTGCCCGGCGGGTCAGGGAATCTATAATCCCCATTACCAGATGCCGGTAGAGGAGAGCGGCAATATGCTGGTCATGCTGGCGGCGGCAGCGGCTTTGGGAGCGGACAGGGGACTGGCCTATGCCCATCAGAACACTCTTGAGCGATGGGCAGCATACCTGGCGGACTGCGGAGAGGACCCGGGGGAGCAGCTTTGCACGGACGATTTCGCAGGTCATCTGGCCCATAATGTCAATCTCGCCATGAAAGCAGTTATGGGAGTGGCGTGTTATGGCCTCCTGTTTGAAAAGGAAGCCTGGAGGGACCGGGCCCGTGCGATGGCGCTCAGACTGCAGGAAAAGATCGGTTGCTCCGGCAATACGCCCCTTACGCTGCAGGGAGACGGCTGGAGTATGAAATACAATCTTTTGTGGGATAAGGTGTTGGGGCTGGGGCTTTTCACTGAGGAATTTTACAGGGCTGAACTGGAAAGCTATCTGCCCAGGATACGGAAATATGGACTGCCGCTTGACTCCAGGGCAGCTTATACGAAATCGGACTGGCTTTGCTGGATCGCTGCATTGGCGCAGGAGCGGGAGATGAGGAAGAGCTTTCTGGAGCCGGTCGCGCGGTATCTGCGGGAAACCTCCACGCGGGTTCCTTTCTCTGACTGGTATGACACGGAAAGCGGATGTTATGTGCATTTTATTGGGCGCAGCGTACAGGGAGGCGTGTTCGCGCCCATGCTGATACCCTGCGGATAAGGCCGGAAATGCGGAAGATATCGAAATAAGATGTGAATTTGAATGCGTTATCTTTAAAAATGCATCTTGAAAATGAATTATTATATTTCATATAATCAGTAAAAGAAATAAAAAAAATATATATAAAGAGTCTAATTTGTTCATATTGCCGACACTGCAGCTTTTGACAGACCGCACATATTCAAAATGGGATGAAAAAAATGATGAAAACGAGGAAGGAATATCAGATAACGGCAAAAAGTATCGGACAGCATAAAAAGGGATATATCCGAAAGCGCCTGCGGGAAAGCTGGCAGTTATATATACTGTTGCTTCCGGGGCTGATCTATCTGCTGATATTCATGTACGGTCCGATGTATGGCGTTCAGATTGCATTCAAGGACTATCGCGTATCAAAAGGGATCTGGGGAAGCGATTGGGTTGGCCTGAAGCATTTTATCACCTGGGTATCTTATCCGAAATTCTGGACTTTGATAAAAAATACCCTGTCCATCACGCTGTATGGCCTGGCGACATTTCCCTGCGGCATTATTTTTGCCCTGCTTTTAAACGAGATCAGAAATTCGCGCCTGAAAAAAACGGTGCAGATGATTACCTATATGCCGCATTTTCTGTCAGAGGTCGTCGTCTGTGCGCTGGTTTTGCTGCTCCTGGATATGAACAACGGTCCGATCAATAACCTGATTGAACTGCTGGGCGGGAAGCGAATCCACTTCATGGGACTTCCGGGGCTGTTTTCCTCTGTCTATGTATTATCCGGTCTGTGGCAGAACATTGGATGGAATTCCATTCTCTATATTTCCGCTTTGTCCGGCATCTCGATGGATCTGGTGGAGGCGGCCAGAATCGACGGGGCCAATCGCTTCCAGACGATTCTGCACGTTTATATTCCCGGAATTGTGCCTACCATTGTCATCACTTTCCTGCTGGCAGTGGGCGGCATCATGAGCCTTGGCTATACCAAGATCCTGCTGCTGCAGAACAATATGAACATAGAAGTTTCCAATGTGATATCCACTTATACTTATAATGTCGGTATCCTCAGCGGGCAGTACAGTCTGTCGTCGGCGGTGGGGCTGTTCAATAACCTGATCAATATTATGGTTTTGCTTTTGGTAAACGGCATTATCAAAAAAGTATCCGATACCAGTCTTTTTTAGGGGGAAAAGTTCTGAAAACGGAATGACAGAAAGCGGGGGACACGGATGAATAAAAAAAAGAGGCAGATTTCTGCGGGCAGGAGACATGTCGCGGCGGGGGACAGATTGTTCCTGGTTATCGTGTATTTCGCGGTATTCCTGATCACCTTCTGCTGTGTATATCCTCTCTATTTTACGGTGATCGCTTCTTTCTCAGATGCGACGGATCTTTATTCCGGCAAGGTGAACCTTCTGCCTTCCGGATTTCATCTGGATGCCTATAAAGAGGTGCTTAAAAATAATTCAATCTGGCGGGGATATGCGAATTCCATATTTTATACGGTGGGCGGAACCGCGGTGAATCTGTTCCTGACTGTTCCGACAGCCTATGCATTGAGCAGAAAACGGATGTTCGGTCGGAATTTCCTTATGACGCTTTTTGTGATCACGATGTATTTTGGGGGCGGCCTGGTTCCGACCTACATCCTGTATAAAAATCTGCATTTGACCAATACGCCGTGGATTATGCTGATTAGCGGCGGGCTGAGCGTATACAACGTAATCGTGACCCGGACATATTTTCAAAACAGCATTCCGGATGGACTGTATGAGGCGTCCAGAATCGATGGCGCCAGTGAATTCCTGATTTTTGGGAAGATATTTCTTCCGCTCAGCAAACCGATCATTGCGGTGATCACATTGTATTATGCGGCGGGGCACTGGAGCAGCTATTTCGGCGCCATGATCTATCTGGCGAATTCGAAACTCCATCCGCTGCAGCTGGTACTGCGCAAGATCCTGATCCTGAACGAATCTGCCATTCAGAATATAGAAGATGCGGCTTCTCAGGAAGCGGCATTGTCGATCCTGCAGCGCATGGAACTGTCCCATGTAATGAAGTTTGCGCTTGTATTTATATCCAGTGCTCCCATGATTATGATTTATCCTTTTGTACAGAAGTATTTTATAAAGGGAGTCATGGTGGGCGCACTGAAGGAATAGGGGGTAAAGATTTTGATATTGGAAATGGAGCGCTACATTTCCGATATGAAAATAAAAAATGATTAAAATAACAAAGAGGAGGGCTTTTATGTTAAAAGGAAAGAAGTTTCAGAAAAGTTTATTGGCGGTTTCTTTGGTTTTGGCGATGCTGCTGGGAAGCATGACGGGCTGCGGCAAGGCGGGAGGGGAGTCTTCCTCCAGTACAGACGAGAAGGCCTCAGGACAGGAAAAGGCGGAAAAGAGCACGGAAGAGAAGACTTCGTCTGAGCAGGAGTCCGGAAAACAGGAGGAGGCAGTTTCTTCGGAACCCTTTACCATTCAGATCCTGACAAATCTGGCATCTGTTTCCACACAGGAGGATGCGAACAATCTGTATATATTCCGGTATCTGGAATATTATCTGAAACAGAAGGGGTATGACGTGACGCTCAACGTAGAAGCAATGACTGATCCGGGCGAACAGCTTTCGCTGCTTTTAAACAGCGGCGACCTGCCGGACGTTATATGGGGAGATCCGGGATCGCTTTCCAATGTGAACGCGGTGAAATACGGCGCTGAAGAAGGAATGCTTCTTGACTGGACTCCGTATATCAATGATGCGGAACTCATGCCGAATGTGAACGAACTGACGCAGACGCAGCCGGCTGCGTTTTTGGGGGCCACCTGTACGGATGGAAACATTTATGCGCTTCCATATATTGATGAGCGTACGTACGGCTGGAATGCCGGAAATATAGCGGTGAATGTAGGTCTTCTGGTGAATAAGAACTGGGTGGATGAATGCGGTCTTACGGAACCGACGACAGCGGAAGAATTTATTGACGTGATGCGTGCCTTCCAGGCAAAGAAGAAAGCCGACGGCGGAAATGGCGTGGTCTATATGGGCAGCGAGACGAAAATGGAACGTTATCTCTGGACGGCGCTTGGCTATTATGGCAGCGATATTGGTCAGTTCGGGATTGGCATGGCGATCAAGGACGGACAGGTCTGGATGCCGGCCGCTACAGAGGATTACAGAGATTTTGTCGGACTGATGCATACCATGTATGAGGAGGGTTTGCTGTCTCAGGATTATTTTACGCTGGATTATGATACGGTAGCCAGTATGATAGCCACCCTCGAATATCCTGTTGTAGGCCTTAATTACCTGAACGTTGAGGATACGGCGGAATACAATAACTGGATCGGCGTGCCTGCGATCACGGCGGGAAGCAACGATACCGTGTTATGCTCCACCACTTCCAATGTAAATCAGGGATGTATATGGGTTTCGGCGGATACGGAGCATCCGGAAGCGATCGCCGAAATGGTGGATTTTGTTTACGGAAAAGACGGATATCAGATGATGAAATTCGGACCGAAGGAAGGCGAGGATCCGCTCGGTCTGGTGGATGGCTGGTATGTGGGCGAAGACGGCATGATCACGACGAAGCTGGTTGCGGACGGTACCTATCCGTATTGGGACAATTATGCCTATACCTGGCTTCTGCCCAATGCAAAACAGGGCTGTTCCATAGGAGATCCCGGTTATGCGCGGAATCCGGATGGCAGTGCCGGCGAGATGAAGCATGAGTCCTATACCGATGCGCTTACAGGGGAAGAGATTCAGCTTGCTGTCAAGAATGATTACAGTATAGATATTGTAGACGGTACCTGGCGTCTCAGGAATATCGAGAACTGGGCCGAAAAGGGCCATGTGACGACCGTTCGGCTGCCGGATGTTTTCCTGGAAAGCGAAGACTTAAACCGTGTGACAGAGTTAAATATGCTGCTGACGGATCATATTACGGCAGAATCCGTGAATTTCATTACGGGAGTGCGTCCCCTCAGCGAACTGGATCAGTACTTTGAAGAGCTGAAGAATCTGGGTGTGGAAGAATATATCGAAATCTATCGGAACGCATATGCGGATTATATGGAGCAGACCTTCAACTGACCGGAGAATGATCTCAGGATAAACCGGGCTGAAACCAGCCATGTGAGAGAGGGGGTGCAGTATGCCCCCTCTCCGTGTGTGAGCGTCGAATGAGTGAACCGGCGGCCTCGTGCTTTGAGATTCCGGAGCGGAAAGGAGCCGATGGAATGAAGAGAAATAAAACGCTGTCCATAGTCCTTTTGGCTTGGCCATATTTATGTATCATAATCGTGGCAATGCTGTCCAGCATCTGGCTGGCCAGTCGGACGCTGTCCGCTTACAAATCGGCGATCATAGAAGAAAAGGAAAAAAATATAGAACTTGCCTTTGAACGTTTCCAGAAGCGGGTGGATAAGCTGGAAGCATTATCGCGCAACGTGGCACAGAACAATATGCTGACGGAGTATTTTTATGATGGTTTAAGGCAGGTAGAGCATACGACCATGCAGCGCAAAAAACTTCAGGAAATGCTGCGGGATGTGCTGATCATCTCGGATATCAAATATGCGTATCTCTATGATGCAAAAGAGGACACCGTCATTGCAAATGATCTGGTGATCAGTTCAACGGATGATTTTTACCGGCATAAATATCGGATAGAAGGATACACGCCGGAAGAAAGCCTCGCATATCTGCGGCGGATGGCCCGGGGGTTTAATCCTGTGGTGAAGGTCGCTGTCAATAGCTACACCTATACGCCGGTGACGGAATACAAGTTATATGTTCCGCTGAATTATGGGAGCGCATCGCAGGATCACCTGACGCTGATTATAGCCGCGGATGATATCTTTCAGGATCTGACGGAGGTCCTCGGAAACGACGGCGATTTTTTTGTGTATGGCGAAGGGGGAGAGGTGTTTTATGAAAGCGGCGGACAATATCCGGAAATCCCGGATATTGATCTGTCCGCCGACCTGCGGCGCATCGACGGAGAAGATGTATTGGAGTCGGGCGGGGCTCTGTACGGAATGGAATGCCGCTGCGCAGATGATTCCTGGCGGATCCGGTTCTTTGTGAGAGGTTCCGACTGGGAAGCAATTGACAGAGGTTCGCTCTTCTATCTTTTGGCCGCGGTCGCCCTGCCGCTTTTGATCAGTCTCATACTCTGTGCCTATTTTATTTATAAAAATTACTTGGAAATCGCGAATGTGATCGGGATGTTTGAAAAGAGCGGACCGGAAGCGCGGGAAGAAGACGAGGGGGAAACGCGGGGAATTATCGGGTACAAACTGATCCAGCAATATGTGGACAGAATGATTTCTGAAAATAACCGTATTCAGAAAGCTGCAGCGAGTGCCGGAGATGCCCGCAGATATGAGCTGCTGGACAGGCTGCTCAGGAAAAAATATGAAAGCCGGGAGGAGATAGAAAACCTCCTGCAGTCCTCAAATCTGAAAATTCACAGGAAAAACTGTGTTGTTTTCTGTATGCGCTACGATAATGCGGCTTATCGTTTTAAGATATCCGATCATGCAACGCTGAAAGACTTCGTGAAGAATATGATGGAGGACGTGATAGACCGGAATATTGAGTTGTTTGACACCTCTGCCAGAGAGACGCTTTGTCTGTTGTCTCTGGATGAAACAGATGACTTAAGGCAGGTGATCGAGGATATTATTTCTAACATAAAAGTAAAGATTTTATACCGCTATAAAATTGAAGCGATCTTCGGCGTGGGAGGTATCGTGGATTCCATCTACGAGATCAATGATTCCTATTCTCAGGCCAGGGAAGTGATTCGGTACAATGAGGAATCGGAAAATAAGATCCTTCTGTATTCCGAACTGGCTCAGCTGGAATATATCTATTACCCGCCGGAAACGGATGACAAAATTTTGAATTATGTGACGACAGGACATTCCCTCGAGGCAAAGGATGTCGTTCGGGATATTTTTGACCAGAATTTTGAAAATCCGGTTCGCAAACTGCCCAACAGGGCGGAAGCGGAAATCAGGGAGAGGATTCTGAACGCAGTGACGGCAGTTTCCGTAAAATATGGCGTTTCGGTTACGGAAGAGATACGGCGGACAGGGGAGAGCGATCGCATAAAATTCCAGAAGTGTGTTTTTGATTTTATCGATTTCCTAACGGCGGAAATCGAAGGACAGAAGAAGAGTGTTCAGAACCGTTCCGCGCTCCGGATCATGAATTATGTGAAGGAAAATTTCTGTGACAGTGAGCTTTCCCTGAAACAGATATCGCTTGTGCTGGGATTTCATGAAAATTATATTTCCAATCTTTTTAAAAACATATACGGTGAAAATCTTTCTGCCTTTATTGAAAAGCTCCGGCTGGAGAAGGCCCGTGAACTGCTTGGCGGCACAGATATCAGGGTCAGGGATATCGCGGAAGAGGTCGGGTATACCTCGGAAGCCAGTTTTCGAAGGGCGTTTAAGAAGGTTTTCGGCGTAACGCCGGGAGAGTACCGTCAGGACAGTTGAGGAAACGGGGCTGCGGCCCGCAGCCGTATCGGAAAAAGGGGGGACATTTCTTATGGAATATACGAAGGAGCATTTAAAGGAGATCTCCTTTCCGCTGGGAGGGATCGGCAGCGGATGTGTGGGCCTGGCGGGCAACGGTCAGCTGATCGATTGGGAGATCTTTAACCGGCCCAACAAGGGAAGCCTGCTCGGTTATACGCATTTTGCGGTGAAATGTACGGACGGGGACGGCCGGACGAATGTGCGGATTCTGCAGGGGGATGTGCAGAAGGATTTGGCCGGCCAGTATATGGGAAAAACCTTTGAGGGCTTTGGCTTCGGGGTTTCGGGAAAGACCATGTGCGGGTTCCCGCATTTCAGAGACGTGATCTTTGAAGGAACCTTTCCCATTGCCAGACTGCAGTTTGAGGACACAGCTTTCCCCCTGCAGCTTTCCATGACCGCTTTTAATCCGCTGATTCCGTTGGACGCGGAGAATTCCAGTATCCCTGCGGCCTTTTTTGAAATTTCCTGCCGCAATCCGACACAGAGCTCCTTTGACTGTCAGATCGTCGGTTCTTTGGAAAATCCGTTCGAGCGCTCTGTGAATCGGGCGGAGGGACTGGCCGGGGGCCGGTGTATCTTTCTGACGCAGGAAGGCGGAGAACCGTCAGATCCCGCCTATGGAGATCTGACCCTCGCCTGTGACCGGGAAGATGCGCTGGCGGTGGAATACTGGTATCGGGGCGGCTGGCAGGACGGCATAGTGACATACTGGAACGATCTGACCGGACCGAAAGGATTGCGGGAGCGTTCTTATCCGTCTCCGGGCAGTTTTGACATGTGTTCCCTGGCCGGGACCATGCATCTTGAGCCGGGAGAAACGGAGAAGATTCGGTTTTTGATCTCCTGGAGCTTTCCCAATCAGATCAATGACTGGGATCCGTTTCGGGATGAGGCGGGGAAGGATATCGGTTGGAAAAACTATTACGCGACACGATATGCTTCTTCCCGGGAAAGCGCTGTCTATGCGCTGGCAAACTGGGAGAGCCTTTATCGGAGGACTCGCCTGTTCCGGGATACCCTGTTTGCCTCTACAGTGCCGGAAGCGGTAAAGGATGCGGCTTCAGCCACGCTGTCCGTGCTGAAGTCGCCCACCGTGATGCGCCTTTCCGACGGCTCCTTTTACGGATGGGAAGGGGTTCATGAAAAATCCGGGTCCTGTGAGGGAACCTGTCAGCATGTGTGGAATTATGCGTATGCGCTGTGCTTTTTATTCCCCGATCTGGAGCGTTCCATCCGGGATCTGGAATTCCGGTATTCCACGGATGAAGACGGGAAAATGTCGTTTCGGATGAAGCTGCCGGTTGGACGGGGACGGTGGAATTTCAGGGCTTGTGTGGACGGACAGATGGGAGCGGTCATCAAAACCTGTCGGGAATGGCTGCTGAGCGGGGATGACCGATGGCTGGAGAGCCATTGGGATGACCTGGTCCGGGTGATGGGATATCTCTGGAGCGAGCGCAATCCGGATCGGTGGGATGCGGATCGGGACGGCGTTCTGGAGGGCAGACAGCACCATACCCTGGACATGGAGCTGTTCGGGCCATCATCCTGGCTGGAGGGCTTTTATCTGTGCGCCCTGAAAGCCATGGAACGGATGGCGGATCACCTTGGGAAATCGGAAGAGGCCGGACAGTACCGCAGCCTGTTTGAAAAAGGCTGTGCCTGGACGAAGGAGCATTTGTTCAACGGGTCCTATTTCATTCAGAAGATTGATCTGGAAGACCGTTCCATTGTGCAGCGTTTCGGCTGTGAGGAGACGTATTGGAATACGGAAGCGGGAGAAATCAAGTATCAAATCGGGGAGGGCTGTGAGATCGATCAGCTCTGCGGACAATGGCACGCCAATCTGTGCGGCTTGGGGCGGATTTTCGATGAGGAACAGACCCGGACGGCCTTAAGGAGCTTGTATCGGAATAATTTCAAGCGATCCATGCGGGAATTCGCGAATCCCTGGAGGATCTTCTCCGTCAACGACGACAGCGGAACGATCATGTGCGATTATCCGCAGGGCGTCAGAAAACCGGCGATCCCGGTCCCTTATTGTGAAGAAACGATGCATGGATTTGAGTATCAGCTGGCTGGACTGATGATCAGTGAAGGCATGGTGAATGAGGGAGTTGAGCTGGTGGAGTCGGTACGCAGCCGTTATAACGGGAGCAACCGTAATCCGTGGAACGAGATCGAATGCGGAAGCAATTATGCCAGATCGATGGCCAGCTTCGCGCTGCTGCCGATCCTGAGCGGCTTTCAATTTGATCTGCCGAAACGTACGATCGGATTTGCGCCCGGAATCCATTCAGAGGATTTTCGCTGCTTTTTCAGCGTTGGGACAGCCTGGGGCGAGCTGAAGAGCGGACCGAACCGGGCGGAAATCCGGCTTCTGGAGGGCGTGCTGGAACTGGAAAAGGTGAGGCTGCCGTGGCTTTCTTCGGTCTGCGAATGCAGAATCGACGGGGAAACGGTGCCCTTCGTGTGGCAGGAGCAGGCAGTTGCCTTTGGACGGATGACCGTGAAAAACCGTCTGGAAATAAGAGGACTATGATGCGAATAAACGGTATCCGCTGAGAGGAAGAGGAGGGATGGATATGTTGATCACAGATCGGGAGCAGCTGAAACAGTACGATGCACCTTACCGGATATGGCAGGGAGTTCCGGGGATTGAGAGGAGCAGGAAAGGCAGACTGTTCGCGACATTTTATTCAGGAGGAATTCAGGAAGAACACGGAAATTATGCTGTACTGATCCAGAGCGATGACGATGGATGGTCATGGAGTTCTCCCATCGCAGCGGCCTATCAGTCAGAAAACAGCCGCTGCTATGATCCGTGCCTATGGATCGACCCCAACGGACGGCTGTGGTTCATTTGGTCCGTTATGCCGAAGCATGCAGTCTATGCAGCGATCTGTGATGATCCGGATGCGGAAACGCTCGTATGGCATGAGGAGACCGTCATAGGCCATGATGTCATGATGAACAAGCCCATTGTGACGTCATCCGGGAGGTGGCTGTTCCCGATCGCCGTATGGGATAAAAAAATAAGGCATATCGATCCGTCCGCAGCGGAGGAGACCGGTGCGTTTCTGTATGAAAGTACGGATGAGGGAAAGAGCTTTCAAAGGCTGGGGACGCCTTCCCTTACAGCCCGTTCTTTTGACGAGCATATGGTTTTGGAACGGAAGGACCGCACGCTGATGATGCTGACAAGGACCCATTACGGGATTTCGCAGACATGCTCTGAGGACGGCGGAAAAAGCTGGGGTGAGGAACAGCCGTTTTCGATGGGAGGCCCCGATTCCCGGTTCCATATCAGGAGACTGAAGTCAGGGCGGATCCTCCTGATCAATCACTATATGTTTACGGGAAGAAATAATCTCACCGCTTTTTTGTCTGATGACGAATGCAAGAGCTGGAAATGGCGGCTGCTGCTGGATGAGAGGAGCAATGTGTCCTATCCCGATGCCGCGGAGTCCGAAGACGGGTACATTTATATTATTTATGACAGAGAGAGGGGGGGATTTAAGCGAAGCTATGAGGAGGCCAGAGCGGAAGCAAGGGAGATCCTTTTGGCAAAGATCACGGAAGCGGATATCATGAGCGGCAGGCTCACCGACGAAAACAGCCGGATAAAGCAGGTGGTATCCAGGCTGGGCGAGTTCGCGGGGGACGCAGGGGCGCTTTACTTGAGAAGGCCGGAGGGAAAATAAGAACGGCTGCCTGAGTGTCGTCATAGTGGGAGGGATGCCGCTGTGAAGGAAAGAATATGGGGAGGATAAATATGGATGTGATAACCCGCATATTGGAGGAAAAAATCATAGCGATCCTGAGAGGAATTTCGGCAGAGTATATGCTTTCAGCGGCAGAAGCCCTTCGAAAAGGAGGGATCACGTGCCTGGAGATCGCGCTGGATCACCGTTCCGAGAAGGCGGCGGAAGAAGCCTGCGAAGCGTTGAGAAGGCTGGATGCAGCGTTTGGGCAGAAGCTGTGCATTGGAGCGGGCACTGTGCTGAGCGCGGAAGAGGTAAGGCGCTGTGCGCACGCCGGTGCAAAGTATATCATCTCCCCGAATGTAAGAGCAGATGTGATTGCCGAGACAAAGAAACTGGGACTGGTTTCGATTCCGGGGGCGTATACCCCTACGGAGATCATAGCCGCACATGAAGCGGGCGCCGATATCGTCAAGCTGTTTCCGGTGGGGGAAATGGGAGTTTCTTATATCAAGGCGCTGCGCGGCCCGCTGGGACATATCAGATTGGCAGCGGTGGGAGGAATAACGCCGGAAAACTGTGCGTCTTTTCAGCAGGCCGGCTGCTGCTGTATAGGGGTAGGAAGCAGCCTTGTGGATCGGGAGGCGGCGGAAAACGGTGATTGGGACAAAATCACTGGAACTGCAGAAAAATACAGAGAAGCAATGGGTATGTCGGTACCGAGTACCGCGAGAAACAGGATGATCGGCGGAAATGAGCGGCAAAAATGACGGATAACGGTTATATCATCACAATAGACGGCGGAACAACAAATACGCGTTGTTTGTTGTTTGATCCTCAGGGGAAAAAGGCGGCGGAAGCGAAGAGGCGGATCGGAGTCAGGGATGCGGCAGTCAGCGGAAGTGCGCAAAAACTGAAACAAGCATTGAAGGAATGCCTGGAAACGCTGCTTCGTACAGAAGGGATTGGATATGAACGGATCCGGGTGATCATTGCCAGCGGCATGATCACCTCGGATGCGGGGTTGGCGGAAATTCCACATCTGAGCGCCCCGGCGGGATTGGAAGACTTGGTGCGGGGGACCGCTGCGGTAAAGATGAGAGAAATATGTCCCGTGCCCATATATTTTGTCCCCGGTGTGAAAAACGGGATGAAAGATGTCAATCTCGATAATTATGCGTCAATGGATATGATGAGAGGGGAAGAAGTGGAATGCCTGGCGGTGGTCGACCGGTATTTTCGCGGCAGGCCGATGCTGCTGATCCTTCCCGGCTCTCATAACAAATTTGCTGCGATTGACGGGCAGGGGAAAATAGCCGGCTGTCTGACCACGATATCGGGAGAGCTTCTGGCAGCGATCACAAATGATACGATCCTGGCGAAATCCGTTGCACATCGGTTTGCAGAAGAAGAAAGCTACGACAGGGAATGGATGTTGGCGGGATACCGTGAGGCCTGTAAAACCGGATTGGGACGTGCCTGCTTTTCCGGAAGAATCCTGAGCCTGTTTGTCGAAAAAGATCCCCGGAAGATCGCAAATTATCTTCTGGGGGCGGTCCTTCAGGGGGATATGGACGCGCTTTGGCATTCGAAGGCGGTGCCTTGTGAGAAGGATACGGATATTGTAATCTGCGGGGAAAATCCGCTGAGACAAGCCATGATCGATTTGCTGGAATATGAAGGCGGGTTTGTGAATATCCGCTGTTTTGTCCCGGAGGAGGGAATTCCTGCCTCGGCAGCCGGGGCATATCTGGTGGCGAAAAGGATCGGCGGGTCAGCAGTATAAGGAGGAGAAGCTATGAAGATCACATTTTTAGGAACAAGTCATGGCGTACAGGCGGCGGACCGGTATTGCCAGAGCATATTGGTAGAAACGGAAAAGGGCGGCTATCTGATTGACGCAGGGGCACCGGTCATGGACTGTCTGATCCGGCTCAACTTTGATCTCAGAAAACTGAAGGCTGTTTTTATCACGCATTCGCATAATGATCACATGGACGGGATTTTCGGACTTCTTTCACTGCCCCTCTGGTATTATACGCAGATGGATTTTGATGTGTTTCTTCCTGAGCAGAAGGCGATCGGATGCATCTGCGGATATCTGCAGCTGAGCGGTGGTCTGAAGCCTTCGGACCGGGTAAGGCTGCACACAGTAGAGGGACGGGAGGTCTATCAGGATGACGAAATGGCGGTGAGTGCCTTCGGGACGGGTCATATAAAAGGGCGCCCGGCTTACGGGTATCTGCTGGAGGCGGAAGGAAAGAAACTGTATATTTCCGGAGATCTGGACGGAGAAACGATCGATTATCCGGCCTTCCTGGAGGAGACTGCGGTGGATGCCTTCGTGGTGGAGTGCGCCCATTTTTCTGCGGAACGGCTGGTAAAACGGCTGGAGAACTGCAAAGCCCGGCGGGTGATCGTGGTACATGTGTGGCCCGTAGCGAACTATGATATCCTGCGGCGCGCAGCGGCGGGACTGCCCGGCGACCTGATCCTTCCGAATGACGGGGAAATCGTTATGATATGAAAGACCGTATCAGTTCTTCGTCCGCGGCGGAAGAAATCGGTTGAGGCGGATTCATGGGAAAGGGGATAATCGGCATGGACGCTGTCCAAAGAACAGACAATATCAGGAATGCATTCCGGATCGGAATCATGTGCCTGCTGTCTTATTTGTCTGTGGATGTGGCGCGAAATATTCTTGGAGCGGTCTCGCCCCAGATGATGGAACAGGGCGTGGCCACGACCGAACAGATTGGCTCACTGTCTTCCTTCTATTTTATCACTTATGCGGTCGGACAACTGATCAATGGGGGCATCGGAAATAGAGTCAAAGCGAAATTTATGATCTGCGGCGGACTTGCGGCGGCTGGTATCTGCCTGCTGCTGATCCCGTCCCTGGCGGATACGTTTTCCGCAGTTTATATCGCTTATGGGATGATGGGCTTTTTTCTTTCGATGATCTACGGACCCATGACCAGAGTGGTTGCGGAAAATACAGTCCCGGCTTATACGACGCGCTGTACCCTCGGTTATACGGTTTCTTTTTTCCTGGGTTCTCCTGTGGGCGGGCTGCTGGCGGCGATCATGTCCTGGCAAAATGTCTTCGTGACCGGCAGTATACTGCTGTTCGTCATGGGCGGCGTGTGCTATATTGCTTTTCAGAGGCTTGAGGGCAGGCATATCATTCGGTATGATCACCAGCCTGTCGGGAAAAAGAGCAACGGACTGAAACCGCTTTTGAAACGCGGGATTCTCCTGTTTGCCTTTATTTCCATGCTTACGGGAATCATGCGCACCAGCGTGGTCTTCTGGATGCCGACATATCTGTCGCAGCAGCTCGGCTTTTCCCCACAGCGGACGGCCCTGTTCTTTACGATAGCCACCTTCGTGATGGCAGCCAATTCCTTTGCCGCCATTTTTCTGTATGAATGGCTGTTTCATCGGAACATGGAGCAGGCGATGCTCGTCTTTTTCCTGGTTTCCGCCCTGCTGTTTGCGCTGATGTACCAGATAAAAAACCCTGTTCTCAATGCGGTTTTCTTCATTCTCGCCGTTACGGCATCCTGCTGCGCAGCGACAATGCTGTATTCGATATACTGTCCTAGTCTTCGGGATACCGGTTCCGTTTCCTTTGCGGCGGGGTTCGTTGACTTTGCGAGTTATGTGGCCGCCGCTCTGTCTTCCATGCTGTTTGCCAATGCTGTTTCGGTAATCGGCTGGGACGGTCTCATCTGGATCTGGTTTGGTCTAATGGCGGCCGGAGCCGTTCTGATTCTGCTGTATATGCTGGGAATGGTGCGGAAGGATTCCCTGCACAGCGGGCAGCAGGTCTCTGCTCTTTGAGAGCGGCACAGGAATAGCTGGGGCAAGTGTCAGGCGTCTGATTCTCAAACAGAAAAATGACAGCCCTGGGACGGCAAAATTGTGAGGATGATTGACAAAACCGGGAAATCCGGGTATACTTATAGCTACCGTGCAGCCGGGAGAGCAGCGGCCTCCTGTACCTGCAATCCGCTATAGCAGGGGTGATGGCGCGTTGAGGGCTTTGGCCTGTATTGCTGCCCTTTATAAGCGGCGTTGAAGTTTGGGTCTTACGCAACGGATGTCTGTGAACCGTGTCAGGTTGGGAACAAAGCAGCACTAAGCAGAATTTTTCGTGTGCCGTGGGGGTGCCTGGCGGAGCTGGCTGTAGAGGTAACGAATGGGGGTTTCGGGTTCGAGGCGTGCCGCACGGTTTTGATTTTTGAGCGTAGGAAGGTTGACAGCAGCGGGCGGTTTTGCCGGGGCGGCATGATGATGTGTCATGCCGTTTTTCTGTGTCCATGGGCTCCTTCCTTTAAAAACAAGATGAAGCACGCTTTGCGAGATTCATGATTTTGTGGTATGTTTTATTTAGGGCCAAAGATATGTCCGCCCTGCAGATCGACATTTTATAAATTCGGAAGGAGATTGTTATCCATGAAATCCTTTCGCATCATGATCTTAGGAGTGGGACTTTTGTTGTTGGCTGTTTTTGTGAGCTGATGTCAATGAACAGGATCGTTGGAGAGTTTTGGTCCTATTACTTTCCGATAGGCGCCGTCATCGCGGGCATGATCTGTTTGATCTTAGGACTATGTCGGGAGGATGATACAGGGACAGACCGATGACCGCCTGAACCGTACGGTCTGGCGGGATTCCGGTTTCCGGAGCCGTCCGGGAGGAGATTTGTCATGGAGAACGGGTGGAGCAGTTTTCTGGCGGACTGTGCCCTTTGTCCGCGGAACTGCCATGTGGATCGTTTGAAAGGAAAAACGGGTTATTGCGGTCAGGGCGCATCGGTCACGGCCGCGCGAGCGGCGCTGCATTTCTGGGAGGAACCCTGCATTTCCGGGCGGGAGGGGTCCGGCGCCGTATTTTTTTCCGGCTGTTCCGTGCGCTGTATCTTCTGCCAGAATCGGGAGATCTCAGCGGGCAGGGTCGGCAGGATCGTGACGCAGGAGCGGCTGGCGGAGATTTTCCTGGAGCTGCAGGGAAAAGGGGCTAACAACATCAATCTGGTGACGCCGACGCATTTCGTGCCGCAGATCGCGGACGCGCTGGAGCGCGCGAAGGACAGGGGCCTTTCGGTCCCGGTGGTATACAATACTTCTTCTTATGAAAAGGTGAGCACGCTGCGGATGCTGGACGGGCTGGTGGACATTTATCTGCCGGATCTGAAATATGTTTCTTCCCGGCTGTCCGCGGCGCTGTCCGATGCGCCGGATTATTTTGACATAGCGAAGGACGCGATAGAAGAGATGGTGCGCCAGGCGGGAGAGCCGGTCTTCATTTCCCGCAAAGGGGAGCTTCTGGATGCGGCGCAGATGAACGATGCCTGTATGCGGGAGGAGGACGCGGATTTCCTGATGCGAAGGGGCGTGATCGTCCGCCATCTGGCGCTGCCCGGCCAGGCGGAGGATTCCCGGCGGGTGCTGCGGTATCTGCACGAAACCTATGGGAACCGGATCTATATCAGCCTGATGAACCAGTATACACCCATGCCGGACATGCCGCTCCGAAGTGCGGGTGCGCCGGACCGGGAAGAACAGGGAGCCTCGTCTCAGAGAGATGCAGGTGCGCTAAACCGGAAGGAACAGGGGACCTCGTCCCAGAGGGATGCGGATGCGCCGGGCAGGGGAGAACAGGGAACGCTGAAGCGAAGAGGTGCGGAAGTGCCGGACCGAAAAGGTGCGGACGCGCCGGGCCGGGCTCTTCCGGAGGCGCTGGGGCGGAGGCTTTCGGAAGAGGAATATGAGGCGCTGGCGGATTATGCGGTGGAGCTGGGGATCGAGAACGGTTTTCTGCAGGAGGGAGATACCGCGCAGGAGAGCTTTATCCCGGCTTTTGACGGAGAGGGACTTTGAGACGTGCCGCGGGAAAACCGCGGCGGTCATGTTTTTGATAAAGAAAGACGCCGCAGGCCGCCGGGCTGTTCCGGGGAAATTTTGGGGAGAATGCGCAGCATTTTTATATAAACCGGAAAGATTTTGCTGTATAATACGGAAATCCCTTGAAGGACGCGCGGAA
>CANQTI010000010.1 GCA_947626725.1 uncultured Eisenbergiella sp. | reverse complement strand
TCGCATTGTACGGTCTCCTGAATCCGTCCGCCGGAAAGCGAGCTTTCCGCGGCCGCCTTCAGGATCCCTACAGCGCTTCGCGCTGTAAAGGCCTGTTTTACGAATTTTCAGGGTTGCATTACTGTTTATTTGTCAAGGTGCGGTTGCCTGCGCTTTGCCGCCGCAACAGTCTTATATTAGCACACCGTTTTGGCACTGTCAAGCAATTTTTTAAAAAATTTTCTTCCGTTCTGGAAGAAGCCATCGCGACTTTCGCGGTGGGTTTTCATTATAGCATCTGTCTCCGGCAGTTGTCAACCACTTTCTCGGGAAAAGCCAGTAACGAATTTCTCGGAAAAAGCCGACGACGAAACGGTAAAAAAAAGAAACCTATACTGCAAGGATTCTCTTTTTTATTGACAGAGCTAACGGAGAAAGAGGGATTTGAACCCTCGCGCCGCTTTCGCGACCTACACCCTTAGCAGGGGCGCCTCTTCGGCCTCTTGAGTATTTCTCCACATGATTCTGAATCGAGCCTCTGCCAATTATGCAATTTTACGCCGCTGCCGGACGCATTATTTATTATAGCCTCTGTCATCCGTCCTGTCAACCACTTTTTCAGGATTTTCAGCGCCTGCATCCGGCACAGCCCGGCGCAGGCCGACGCAGGCCGACACCGCCAGACGCAGTCAGACACGCCTGCTCTTTCCGGCCGCGAGACCCCGCGAAAACAACTTTTCAGGAATGCGACGCAATCGCCTCTTCAATGCGGCGCTTCACTTCCGCTGCGATCTCCACCGTCTTCATCCCTTTGTATTCCTCATAAGGGATCGGCTTCAGATAAATTACCTTGACGGTAACTTTTTCAATCGTATTTTTATCGAATGGAATGAAAGCATTCATCAGCGCCACCGGCACGATGGGACATTTCGCTTTATAAGCGCTCTTAAAGCTGCCTCCCTTAAAGGTCTGCGGCACGTTCCCCTGACGGCTGCGCGTTCCTTCCGCGAAGATCAGGAAATTCTTTCCCTTTTGCACGTCCTGCGCCACCTGATTGATGACGCCAATGGACTGTCTGATGTCCTCTCTGTCAATGGCATAGGAGCCCGTAATCTGAAACACCTGTTTCAGAAGCGGGATATTGCTGACTTCCTTTTTGTTGACCACCGCAAAAAAGCGAGGACAGCTCTCAATCAGCGCGAGCACATCAAAAAGCCCCTGATGATTGGGATAAAAAATGAAGCTCTCTTCTTTCGGGATATTTTCCGTTTGATAGGCCTCGATCTTCACCCGGCCGCCCCGATTGGCATGCACCGTGATCTTCTGCAGCAGGGCCCAGCGCTCTTCCCGACTGTATTTTTCAGGATTTTTCGCGTAATGGCACATCTGCCACCACCAGTATGGCACAAATATCAGGTTATACAAAACCATGAGAATGATCCGCTTCATTTTTCAACTCTCCCGCAAAATCCGCTCTCCGCGCGGCCGGATGTCTCAGACCGCCCCCGTCACCGTCTTCGATATTCCTCTGCCGCCGTCTCATAAAGATCTGTTCCCGCAGCATCCATGCATACGATGACCGGGAGATTCTCCACCGTCAGCTTCCGGACGGCTTCGGTCCCCAGATCCTCATACGCGATCACTTCAGCCGACGTGACCGCCTTTGACAGAAGGGCACCGGCACCGCCCACCGCGGCGAAATAGACAGCCTGATTGCGCATTACCGCCTCTCTGACGGCCGGACTGCGGCGTCCTTTTCCGATCATGCCCGCCAGCCCCAGATCCAACAGCGCCGGCGTATATTTATCCATTCGGCTGGCCGTCGTAGGCCCCGCGGAACCGATGGGCCTTCCCTCCCTCGCCGGGGACGGTCCCATATAATAGATGACACTGCCTCTGATGTCAAAGGGAAGGGGCTCCCCGCGCTCCAGCGCTTCCTGCATTCTCTTATGCGCGGCATCCCGCGCGGTATAGATCGTCCCGGTCAGGCAGACATAATCCCCCGCTTTCAGCGAAAGGGCGTCTTCCCGGGAAAGCGGCACTCTGATCTCTTTTTCCATATGCTCATTCTCCATCCGATATCTTGTAGCACTCGCTATTTTAAAACACTATATATATAGAAGAAACTCGTTACAAAAATTCTTTTTCTGGAAAATGCCTCTATCCCGTCAAAGCGTCACAGAAATATGCCGATTCACATGACAGCAGATATTGACCGCAACAGGCAGCCCCGCGATATGGGTCGGATAGGTCTCGACGTTCACCGCCAGCGCAGTAGTGGTCCCGCCGAGGCCGCCCGGTCCGATCCCAGTTCCGTTGATACAAAAAAGCAGCTCTTCCTCCAGCTCCTTCACCCACGAAATCCGCGAATGCTCGCCCGCCGGACGGGTCAGCGCATGCTTCGCCATCAGCGCGCACTTCTCAAACGTGCCGCCGATCCCGACCCCCACCACCATGGGCGGGCAGGCGTTGGGCCCCGCATCCTCCACCGCCTTAATGACGGCATTTTTTACCCCTTCGAGCCCGTCCGCCGGCTTCAGCATGAACACGCGGCTCATATTTTCGCTTCCGAAGCCCTTGGGCGCCACCGTAATCTTCACCTGATCTCCCGGCACCAGGCGGCAATGAATCACGCCGGGCGTATTGTCCCCGGTATTTTTCCGCAGAATCGGATCATCCACCACGGATTTGCGCAGATAGCCCTCTTTATAGCCTTTCCGGATCCCTTCATTCACCGCATCCTCCAGGCAGCCGCCCTCAAAATGTACCTCCTGCCCGATCTCCAGAAAGACCACAGCCATTCCGGTATCCTGGCAGATCGGGATCCGGTCGGACGCGGCGATCTCAAGATTCTGCGAAAGCTGTTCCAGGATCCGCCGCCCCAGAGGAGACCGCTCCGTGCGTTTCGCCTCCTCAAAAACCCGACACATATCCGGCGACAGTTCATAATTTACCTGAATGCACATCTCCTTTACCGCATCGGTGATATGGGATACCTGTACCGTTCTCATTTTCCTGCTCCTCCAAAATGGCCGCTTTTTCTTACGCTGCACGCGAATGGCTCTTTTCACGCCGCGCACGAATGGCCGCCTTTTCTCACACCGCCCCCGAATGGGCCGCCGTGTCCCCACGGGAAACGCCCTTCAATGTTTCCATTTTACCGCGGGAGTCTTTTTTCTTCCACTGTTTTTTCTGTTTTTTCTGTTTTTTGTGAAAAAGCATGACTTTTACGGCGAAAAGAACTATACTGAAAAGGAATTACAGAAGAGAGGATACCATGAAAGCACTATTCCTTTGGCTCATACTGGCGGCGGCCGTCTATCTGTTCCTGGTCCGGCCCCGCCTTCGGAAAGCGGATGCTTCCGCTTTTTTAAATGTCTGTTTCGCGCACCGGGGGCTCCATGACCTGGCGGCGGGCATTCCGGAAAATTCTCTGCCGGCCTTTCGCCGGGCGGCGGAAGCCGGTTACGGCATCGAACTGGATGTCAGGCTCTCCGGAGACGGCGTCCCTGTGGTTTTTCACGACGCGAATTTGAGCCGTATGTGCGCCATCGATCTTGGCGCCGGCGCGCTGCCCTGGCGCACGCTGCAGGAATATCCGCTGGCGGGCACGCAAGAGCATATTCCCACCTTCGCGGAAGTGCTGCGGCTCGTGAACGGTCGAGTCCCTCTGCTCGTGGAGATCAAAATGGAGCGCATGGACCGGCGGGTGCCGGAGCGGATCGACGCGCTTCTTAAGGACTATCCGGGAGACTACTGCATAGAGTCCTTTCATCCGATGGCGCTCTGGTGGTATCGCAGACACAGGCCGCAGGTGCTGCGGGGACAGCTTTCTACGCATTTCAACGCGGAAAACCGATCGCTGAGCCCCTTTCAATTCCTTCTCGGAAAAATGGTGCTGAACGTATTCAGCCGCCCGGATTTCATTTCCTATAACTGGCGGTTCGGCAAAGACACCTCCCTTTTTCTGTGCAGACGCATCTTCGGGGCGCACACCGCCGGATGGGTCATCCGCTCCCCGCAGGAGCTGAAAACCTGCAGACGCACTTTCCAAATGTTCATCTTTGAAGATTTCCTTCCGTGAAGCAAAAAACGGATCGCCGCACCGGCAAAACCGACCGGGCGGCGATCCTCTTTTTTTACTCTAAACTGCGGTTTTTTTCACGTTTCGCAGGTTTTCTACGTTTCTTCCTTCGGCCGGTCCGCTTTTTTCCGATGAGCAGAACCGACGCCGCAACGATACCGACCAGCGAAAGGAGCGTGAGCGCCAGCCAGAATTCCGGATGACTGTTGTCACCGGTCGCCGGCATGACGCGCGCCGGCTTCTGATCGCCAAGCTCTCCAGACTCCGCCGAAGGCGCAGTATCATCTCTTCCGTTGACAAATTCCGCTCTCGCCATAGCGTCCGCAGGAATCGTTCCCGCCTCTCCGGCCGATTTGGTCGCATAGCCGTCCTGGTTTGCTTCGAGCTCCGTCACCGCATACGTGACGCCCGCCGGCAGATTCTGCGCCGCGACGCTTCCGCCATGCTTCAGCGTGAACTCCGCAGCACCGTTGGTGAAAATCATATCGCCATACTGTCCATTGATGCTCTTATCGCTCAATTCCACCCGGAAATGCCATTCTCTGTCGGACTCACCCCCGGTACCGATGACGGTTTTGGCCACTGTCAGGCCGCCATAATGCCTTTCCGGCTCCGAAGAAGGCTCCGTAGAGGGCTCTGTGGACGGTTCCGTAGAAGGCTCTGTGGACGGTTCCGTAGAAGGCTCTGTAGACGGTTCCGTAGAGGGCTCTGTAGACGGTTCCGTAGAGGGCTCTGTGGGCGGCGGCGGAGGAGGATCCTTCCGGTTCACAAATCCAACGCTCGCCGTACTGCCTTCCGGAATCGATCCGGCAGTTTCCCCCGTATAGGTGGTTACATAGCCGTCCTGATTGGCTTCCCTTTCCGTTACCGTGTAGGCAACGCCCGCAGGCAGCCCCTCTGCCGCGGCGCTCTCGCCGTCTTTCAGTTCAAATTCCGCGATTCCGGCTGTGAAATTCATGTCGCCATATTCACCGTCGATGCCCGTATCTCTCAGCTCCACCCGGAAATGCCACACTCTGTCCGTCTCGGCGGCATCGCCCTCGACGGTCTTGGAAACAACAAGATTTCCCGGTTCCTTCTGTTTATCGTTGATAAACAAAACCGTTTCCCCATCGGCCGACGAAATGCTTCCCTCGCCGTCGCCTGTCTCACCATTTTCCGTGACGGTGGCCGTGTATCCTCTGCCGCTGTAATCATCTTCCTTGACAGTATAGGCCGTATCGATGGGCAGATTATTGACCTCCACACGTTCGCCGTGTTTGAGACGGAACGTCAGCTTCCTGTTCTCGATTTCCAAAGTCTTCCATACTTCGTTTCCATCTTTATCATACTTGACGGCAGTCACTCCCGTCATTTCCGTCATTTCCGTCGACGGGAACTCTACGGTAAAGGCAAATTCACCATTCTCTTTATCGCCGTCTCCAGTGACTTCCTTTTTCACCGTCAGCTTCCCGGTTCCGATACTATTGACAAAAACAGGAACTCCGAAGGTACCGTCCCATTCCTCCCATTCGCTCTCTCCGTCCGGGGATACCCAGTACTGAATCGTATCAATCCTCAGCGGATCGTCCGTTGCTCCGGTCCCCATAACGGTTATCACTATCTGGTAAACCGCGGTGCTGTATTGGATATCCTTCTCCTTCTCTTCCTCGCTGACGATTTCCCGAAGCGTATAAACATAATATCCGGGTTCCGTAAAGGTAACCGTACCGAAATCAATCCAGCCGTCTTCCGTATTGCGTTGCTCCCAAGGTCCGGAGCCTGTCAGCTCCTTTGTGCCTCTGACCGGCGTATATACCGGTTCGGGCGGCGCAGACATGAGCATAAGCATCCCGTCCAGACCGAGGATATCATCCTCCTGTTCGGTTTCCGTCTCCGTTTCGGTTTCCGTTTCTGATTCCGTTTCGGTTTCTGTCTGCGTCTCGGTTTCCGTTTCTGTCTCTGTTTCCGTCCCGGTTTCCGACTCCGTCCCCGTTTCCGTCTCTGTCTTGCTTTCCGTCTCCGTTTCCGTTTCTTCTTTTCCGCCGGAGCCGGTCGTCCCGTCCGTGCTGCTCTCTGTTGGGCCAGCCGGGGCGCTTTCGGTCTGTCCGCCGGTACCGCCTTCATTCTGTCCGCCGTCGCCGCCGTCTATTGATCCGTCCGCGCTGCTTTCCGTCTGTCCGCCGGTATTGTCTTCCGTCGATTCGTCCTTACCGCTTTCCGTCTGCCCGCCGGTGTCGCCTCCCGGTGAACCGCTCTCTGTCGGCCCGCCCGTCTCGCTTCCGTTCTGCATGCCCGGATCGCCTGCAGGCTGTCCGTCCGCTCCGTTTCCGTTCTGTCCCGGTTGTTCATTTCCACTTGCGGGATTCTGCGAGCCGTCCGACTTCGTCTCTCCCTCTGTCGTTTCCTGCGGCCCATCGCCATTTTGTTCTCCGCCTGACAGCGATATCTCGGAAGGCAGGGTCGATTGGTCAGAAAACTGCACGCCCTTCCCAGTTCCTTCCGCCGCGCCGGGACGCGAGAACAGATAGACAGACGGCTGCATCATCGCAGCGACCGTTCCAGGATCACCTTCCGGCTGCTTTCCGGACTCATCCCCCGGCTTCGCGGCCGGCTCGCTCTGCTGCTGTGTCTCTGACACGCTCTGCGGCTGTGATTCGGACACACTCTGCGGCTGCGTTTCCAGCGTATTCTGCGGCTGCGTTTCAGGTGCGCTCTGCGGCTGTGATTCGGACACACTCTGCGGCTGCGTTTCGGGCGCACTTTGGGTCTGTGATTCGGACTCGTTCTGCGGCTGCGTTTCGGACACACTCTGGGTCTGCGTTTCGGGCGCACTTTGGGTCTGTGATTCGGACTCGTTCTGCGGCTGCGTTTCCGACTCGCTCTGCGTCTGTGATTCGGACTCGTTCTGCGGCTGTGATTCAGATTCGCTCTGCGGCTGCGTTTCCGACTCGCTCTGCGTCTGCGTTTCCGACTCGCTCTGCGGCTGCGTTTCCGACTCGCTCTGCGTCTGTGATTCGGATTCACTCTGCGTCTGTGATTCGGATTCGCTCTGCGGCTGTGATTCGGATTCGCTCTGCGTCTGCGTTTCCGACTCGGTCTCCGTCTCGGTTTCTGTCTCCGTTTCGGTTTCCGTCTCAGTCTCTGTCTGCGTTTCCTCCTCGCCGTCCAGCAATTCTTTTCCGTTGAGCATCAATCCGATCGCAGCAGGATCAATGTCTTCGGCCGCGCTCAGTTCAAAGGTAAACTGACCTTCCTTCAGTTCCCCGTTAAATACCTTCTTCGCACGAAGAGGAACGCTGACCTTGCCCTCATCATAATAATTGGTAAACGAAATCTCTTCCGTCTTTTCCCCATTTACAGTGATGTCCGCTTTCAGCTTGCCGGTATAGAAGCCCGATTCTTCTTCGGACTCTCCATCACCGCTCTCACCGGACCCTCCTGCGGAGTTTCCGGAAGGTTCCGTACCGGACTCCACGGCAGGTTTGCCGCTGTAGTCCTCCGACACTTTCACCGTCACAATGTAAACCGTACCGTCACTGGTAACGCCCGGCTCATAGCTGATCTGCTCCGTCACGGTATAGACGTAGGTACCTGCATTCTCAAATTGCAAGTCTTTAAAAATGTCCGCTTTCGCTGTTTTCCCCTCGGCGTCAGGAGAACCGTTCTGCACGATCAGCACGCCGTTCTCCTCCCAGCGGATTCCGTTGGCGAGATCTTCCGGAATATTAATATTATTGAACGGATCGTCCTCCGGATTGTTTTCATTCGCCACTACTCTGAATGCATATTGTTTTTCTCCTATTTTCGCATTCTCCGGAAGTTCAGCGCCCAGCTCCGAATCCCACGCCATCGTCTTGGTGAGCTGCAAATTCACCTGTACAGGCTCCGGCTTTTTCTTGGTATTGGTAAATGTGACCTGCACTGGTTCCCTGTTGCCCGCTTCAACTTTGCCTTCTACGGTTTTCTCACCATTCGCATCCGGCTCATCCTTTTCACTGTCTGAGACCTCATAACCGCCCAGGTCCCCATTTTCGGAAACCGTATATTTATAACCGGTCTCCATGGGCAGTCCCTCGACCGTCATGGTCTGGCCGCCACGAAGTTTAAACTCCCATTCGTTATCGGCCACAGCCGAAACGCCGTTATCGTCGGCCTTATTTTCTCCCTCACTATTGTAGACCGGAAGCTTACCTGTCGCTTTTTCTTCCTTGCCGGGACCGGTAATGGTATAATTCAGGGTGCTCGGCTCAGGGATTTCCGTGTTTGAAAACTGCAGCTTCAATGTAAAGCTGAACTTAGTCTTCTCATCCTTATCCGTGATCTCTGTCCCCTCCAGCGCATCCAGCTTCTTGGTGATGGAGATGTCGCCCGACTCGAAGGTGTTGATGAACCTGGCCTGCTCCTCAAACCACCCTGTGTTGCCGAAGACCGAGTAGACGCCGGTGTAATCATCATTCGGATCCGACGGGACAATTTCCGTGTTCGGCTCGTCATTCACGGCAAAGTGAACCGTGGGGCTGACGCCGTAACGGGCCATGTTCCGCATGTATGCAGAAGCCTCGCCGTTGTAGTGCGGGTCGATGAGCTCGCCTTCTTTATACATATAGTGGAGAATGGAACCGTCTCCCTGCTTCACGTCGCATGTCTCGCAATTCGGGTTGTCGGAAACAGTACGAGCTTCGCCGCCGCTCGCATACGTGTTTTTCCCTCCGGTCCATACCGTAGAGGACGACTCCTGTTCTTTTACCGTGCCGCTTGGCTGATGGTGGTTGCCGGAAGCGCCGGCCTCCATCGTGGCATAGTACTCCCACATGACGGCGTTGGTATGGGCAAAAGGCTCCGTATTTCTGGTCGCGTCAGGGTTCTCATTGCCGTTCTCATCCACCGCCCAGGTCAGATCGTTTTCGGTCTTATTGTTTTCGACACCGGGATACTTACTGCCGTAGGTGGCATTTTCCTGGGTGTAGATCGGGATCTCCTGTGTGCCGGGACGGTAAATACTGTCGGAACCGCGCTGCTGCACATGGCTGATCTCCTTAAGAGTGTAGCCAGCCGTCTTCTGCGCGTCGGTGAGCTTCTCCGTGATGCGATAGGTGATCCGGTTGTCCAGACCCGTCAGCAGCAAGCCCTCGCCATGATGCAGGGTGAATTCCGCCGTGCTGGCTGCGATCTTCTCCGCGCCCAGGTTGTCGAACAGATCCGGACGGTCGGCGCTGGGGATGATCCCGTCGTAGAGGTCGTCAACCTGCATCTCCCCCGAATCTCCGCCGGGGCCGCCGTCACCCTTATTGGCGTTATAGCCGAAGTTCAGGTCCACAGTCAAATACGCGCTGCGGGTCTTTATCGGGGAGGCGAAGTCCGTCGCACTGGTCTCGCCGACAGGTTTGCGGATGAAGAAAGCGTGTTTCTCCAAAGTCGTGTGATTGCCATGTTTAGGACTTTTTTCATCATGCTGCCATCCGCTGCCCCCCAGCGCGATAGTCACAGATTCTGCATCGTTGACCTCATCCACAGGGATCAGTTCCGCTTTGCTCCAATAGGTCTGAGTACCGTCCGTCTCGGTGTTCATACCATTCCCAGTTTGGGTATACGCATCCTTATCCGCGCCGTCGTAAGCATTAGACTGATACAGGCGGTGGACATGCTGGTCCGTGCCATTGGAGGGCAGGTAGAGGTAGTAGAGCGACGGACTCGGGTTTTTCAGCTCGTCACCCTGCGAGCCGTCATCATTGGCATAGCACAGCGTGCCGCTGTCGTTTCGAACCACCTGCTTAACACCGTCTGTTTCCATAACAAACAGTGCGCGGGTGTCGTTGACGGCCTGTACCAGGTCACTGTTGTCAGTCAGCACATCAATGTAGGCCAGGCTGCGTTCCCAGCTCTTGCTTTTCTCATTGTACTCGGTGCGCACGGCGGTTCGCCTTCCGGTAACGCCCTGGACGAAGATCTGGTAGTTAAATCCCTCGCCCTTCTGGGCGTCCGTCAGGGTGTAGCCCTCCGGAGGCTCCAACATCTTGGTGACATGGAGCATCTGGTTCGCAATCTCCAGACGCCCGTTGTTGCCCAGGTAGTTATTGATGATGACGCTGTCATCGGTGCCGGAATTGTCGGACACCGTAGGCAGGTAGTAGGTATTGGAGGTCTTGGTTATGTTGTTGTCATACAGCTGCGTTGCCGCATCGTAAGAAGTGCCCTTATATTGGATGTTGTTGGACATATCGCCGGAGCGAATGCCGCCGGGCCGGGCCGCCACGGAGAAGCCGAAATACTCCTTAAATTGTTTTTCAGTCGGCGTATCGTTGTTGCCCTTCGCCGCCGCTTTCAGCGCCGCCACGACCAGAGAATTGCTCTGCATAGCGGTCCAGTACGTGACTTGCTGCGTCAGGGTATCAGCGTCCGTGATGCCGCAGTCTTTTTGAAGATAATCTCTCAGCTGCGTTTCCTTATATGTCAGCTTCTGGAAGGTGGGTTCGCCACGGGTCAGGTCGCCGGTCTCAGTCTTGGACAGGTAGGCGAACTCCAGGTTCAGGTGGTTTTGGGTGTCGGTCCAGCAGAGCATATCGCCGTTGTCAATCTCACTGGACACAAAGCCGGAGCCGAACTCACTGCCCTTTCTGGCCAGGGCGTACTGCACCATGTGGCCACCCTGGGTGCCAGGGACCGGATTGCCCATATTGTCCTTACCGGTAGAGTTCGGGTAAGGCACATAGAACTCCACCAGCAGGAAGAAATAATCATCGGAGCTGAAGGAGACGGCCCCATCGGCGTAGCCGCCATCCGCTTTGGAGGTCACATGCCGCAGCATATCATCCTGGAGGAATACAATGCCGCCCTCCATATACTCGTATTTAATATCGCTGCTGTCGGTGATGTACAACTTCCCGTCATCGCCCGGCTTTATACTGCTCTGCGCAGTCATAAACGCCGTTATGTCGCTATAGGTGCCCATGTACTGGCCGCCGACCCAGGAAGCAGCCTGCTGCTGGCCATTGTAAGCCTCCCAAGTAGTGCTGCCGTTGCCGGCACGGTTATTTTTGTCGGTCCATTCCCCACCCTGCTTGTTGTCCACTGGGGCCAGGACACCGTTGCTCAAGCGGTAGGCATGGGCATAAAGGGGCAATGGCTTCTGGAAGACATAGTACCGGTTATCGGAGCCGGGAGAGAAGGTCACGGTGGGGTCGCCGCGGGTACGGGAGGCGGTATCGGTGGCATACTCATCGTACCGGGTCTCGGAGTAGAAGTTGGAGATGAACCACACATAGTCCTTCCCCTTCACCGTATGGGTGCTGATATACTCCGGGGAAATGGCATTGAAGTCCACGCCGGTCTGACCGCCATTGCTGTCACGCAGGATCAGATCCTCCTCCAGGCCCACAGCATAAAACAACCGGAACGGGGTTGACTGGTAGCAGTATCTTTGGTGCATCTCCTGCGTAACACTTATTTCTTTCTTTTCCCCGTCCTGTTCTACTGTAATCCGGGACCCCACCGGGTGGTCAGAACCCAGGTTCGTCTCATAGGACAGCACGCCGTCCCGGCCCAGGGTGATCGTGGCCAGCTCCGTGGGGATGGCCGCCGCCGGGATGTTCACATACAGCGAGCGGTCATAGCCGGTATTGGGCGTGATTCTGCCATCCTCATCTACAAAGTCACCGGTATCCTCTACCCAAACGCGGATGTCCGAGAGGCGGTAGATGCCAGGGTATTCCTCAGTATCAATCTCCTGGATATCCTCGATCTTTTCCGGGTATTTGTCGTGATCTCTGTAATACTTTTCCCAAGCCTCCTTAAAGTTATCGGGGACTCCCTCGCCGTAGATCGGGTTGCGGCGCAGCGCGTTGCGATCTTTCGCATCTCCTGCGAAGCGGTAGATTGTGTACACCGTGTTCTTCACCTGGTCGGACAATTCGCCCGGGCTGTCTGTCTCCTCCAGGATGGGGACATACTGCTGCACTGTCTTGTAGTTCAGCCGATAAATCCAGCCAGCCGCGCGGGCAGCGTTGGCGTCAGGGAACAGCGGTTCCCCTGCTCCACCATTGGCGCGAGGGACTTCAAGGTTGCCGCCGCTTTCCGCTGTTGTCGGGTCGTCCCCCCGATACCAGCCCTCATCCATGGCCTCCTTGCCCTGTTGATTCGGCTTGTGTGCGCCGATCCACTTATCATTCCATTGAAAATCGTACACGCCAGTGCGAACCAGACCATGCATCTCGCCGAAGAGCAGTATGGCCATATCATACTCCGTGGGCTTCTCTGTAACGGAACTTCCCTCAATATGGTGCGGCGTGGCGGTGATGGAGCCGTTCTTGATCTCCATGTACTCGCCGATGGGATCCTGGTAAGTAATGGAGTCCCCCACGCCAGCGTCGTTGTCGCCGGAAATGGGGACGAACACGTTGCCCAGGATCAGGGCAAGGATGCGCTCGAAGGTGCTGTCCAGATCATCGGACGTCACGTCGAAGAAACCGTCGTTGTAGGCGATGTTGTCCACCACTTCATTGTTCGTGATCTGAACCACGTCCTTGCCGCCGCCGGCCGGGTATGTAGCCCCTTCGGCAGGGATCGGTTCGATGAGGATATCGATCGACGTTCCGGCATCGTCGTCGATTGTGGTCGGTCCGCCCGTACTAATACCTTCCTTAAATTCATCCCATACTTTTTTAAGACCTTTGATCGTTTTTCCGTTAATTTCGTCTTCTATAAAAAGGCTCTTCTTTGTAAGATTATCCGTGTATTCCGAAATACTCTTTATCGCTTCATCCGTGCCGAATTTGCCGTTATTCTCCGGAATATTATACCACACGTCAATCTCGTTGAGGTTGTATTCCTTCGGATCCAGCGTGGGATACAGGCGCATTTTGCCCCACAGGGGTACATGATCCGTGTCCACGTTCATCGTATAGGTAAAAAGCTTGCTCTTGCTCTCCGGAGTGGCGGCGTTTTCCGTCCAGCCGTTGGAATAGTGCTCCGAAACAACCCGGTTCATATAGGACGCGGTGAGCAGCACCTGCATCACCGTGCCCGCCGTGCCCCCCACATTGTTGTCGCTGTTGTAAAATACACCCGCATGGTTCCATGCCGGCTGAGACGACAACGTGCCGTCTTTACATATATCCGCGCCCTGGTTGAGTAGGCCGTGCAGACCGTTCCACGTCCCCCCGAGCGTATCTTTTCCGGGCAGATAAACCTTATACCATTCGTCGCCGGCCTGCTTGATGCCATTTACTGTATCGTTACCGAGTCGATGCTTTAAGTCAATATCGTGACCGTCAACTCTGTTCTCGCTCCATTTACTAGACTCTGGAGTATATTGGTTGTCATTTACGTAATCATACGAGTTATTTTTACCTTGTGCTTTTTGTCTCTGTCCGTAGCGAACATTCCAGTCATCGACCGTATAGGGATCATTACCGTTTCCCATCTCGTTAAAAGCAAAGTTCGCGCCGCCGTCAGACATGATGATGGCCGCCGGAATGCGGGCCACCGTGGACAGAACGCCGTTGGACAGCTTCTCGGCATACGTTGTCGCCGTGGAATCCGCAAGCTGCTTATAGGCCAGGTAGATGCCGCCCTGGGTGTTGGTGAAGTAGCCCACATAATCGTCGGCTTTGAGACCGGAGACGCCTGAGCCGGGTGAATTTATAAAGATATTACGAAGATTAGCACCGTTCGCTACGCCGGTCAAACCGCCTCCCCAGTTATACACATCTGCGCTTGAGCTTTCATAGATATCTTTGCTTAAATTCGCATAATCCGACTTTGGCGTTTTTCCATCCTTCTCCCATGCGCCCGGGAAGGCCTTGACCTGTTCTCCGTCATCCGAAAGCACATTGTTACTGACGATTTTATGAAATTCCGTCCAGGAATCGGTCTCTGTTGCGTTCGGCTGGCCGAACCCATCCCCATTATCATTCAGCACGCCTGTATAGGTGTTGTACTCTGCATTGACCACGACCGTGTAGCAGGTGTCCCGGTTGTTCATCCAGTACCAACCATCTTTATCGACAGCTGGAAGTGAAATTCCGGCTTTTTTTACTTCGACTCCTACTTTCCTGTACACCAGATCGCTGGGATGGTACAGGGTCTCCATGCCGCCCACGGTGAGGTAGGGATCGGGAGTGTCATCATTGTCCCCGTCCACACGCTTGTAGTGGCCCAGGGGCATGAGTACTACGGCATTGGCACCGTAGCCGCAGACCGCCACCCGGTTCTGGGGATTCTGCGCCATCAGCGTGTCGATTGTGTTGTTGATCGCGTTGAGCGTCATCTGAATACGGGAATGGGCGATACGGTCCGCCATGGGCACGCCCTCTTTGGGGTAATTCGGGTCCTTGGCATCGACATAAGTATTTATTCCGGTGTCTATATTGTACCGCGTATCCTGCCCCATGGAGCCGGACATATCAAACACGATGACCAGATCCACCGGGCTGGGCGGATACTCGTTCACCACCTGAGAACTTGCCAGGGCCGAAAAGACATGGGCGAAGTCAGAATTGAACGACACTTCGCCCTTGTAACCGTCGGTATCCATGTCCAGGATGATGGTATGATCGCCGTCAAAGTGGTTGGGATTATCATTGCTGCTCGCCCTACTTCTGTCCCCATAGGCAAACACGGTCTTGTCCGTCCAGACGCGACCGGCATACCGGGAGCCGTTGGTCGGGGTGAGCAGCCGGTTCTTATAGTCATCCATGGTATCGGGATCGGCCACACGGCTATTTTCAACAATCTTCTCCGTTGGCCCCGAAACAGCGGCCGATCCTCCGGCGGCGGATGTCTTCATCACCCCAACGTCCCCGGTCATGGATATGATCATGCACAGGCACAGCAGAAAAGCTATAAACCTGTACGGTACTCTGAGCGTCTTAACCGGTGTCTTAATTCGTCTCATAATGATTTCCTCCTGTAAAAAAGGAAGCCGTGCTTTTCCATCTTTCCGCGTTCGCGCGGAAGGAACATAAAGAACATTCTGTATTCTTCAATGATCGCAAACCATCATCGGGCCCGTCTCTACGCGCCCGCAGCATGTCTCATATATTCATAATATGTATTATATTACTATGACTTTTTTCGAATTTCAATAGTTTTGCATAGTATTTTATAAACATAAGATACTTTTTTCTTCGCATTCCTGCAAAAAAGTATGCCCATAATTTACATTTTTTTCAGGAAATTCCATTGGGCCTTCACGGTTCCGCGTACGGAAGGGCGCCATGCGAAAAAGACCGGGATCACAGCCGCCTGTTCAGGGAAAAAAAGACCGCCGCCCGGCCGAAATCCTCAGCCGATGCGGCGATCCTTTCACGCGGAAATAAAATCCGTTTTTTTACACTATGATCTGGATGCCTTCCTCGAAATCCTTCACCCGCTTGATGGAGACCACGGGTCCGAAGATCTCGCTGTCGCTCTCCGTCTTGGACACACGCCATTCCCCAGTTCTTCCAAGCTTAGTTGAATTCAACACAAAAAAATTCGTGGAACAATATTTTGGCTTTTAATAACGCAAAGCTGCTTCGTAAACCTATCTATCGTTTACACCCATTTTTTGTATAAACTCTTCTATACTGCCCACTTTGGCCGCAAGCTTGAGCCATCGCTTCAATATCTCCGCATCCGTTTCCGCCTGAAACCGCTCCAGAGCAGAAGGCGGAACTTCCCCCAAATCCTCCAGCAGATCCAAAATGGAGCGAATTTGTGTCGCTTTTGTCGCTTCCTTTGCAGCCTCCTCCGCCGCATCCTTTCGTTCATACCTGA
Source organism: uncultured Eisenbergiella sp. (assembly GCA_947626725.1). Classification (GTDB taxonomy): domain Bacteria; phylum Bacillota; class Clostridia; order Lachnospirales; family Lachnospiraceae; genus Gallintestinimicrobium. Next base: position 3,199 of record CANQTI010000010.1, on the reverse strand, counting down.
TTATTTCATCCAGTCTCATATATGACACCCTCACTTCCGGACGGACCTTCACCTTCTCCACGTATCCGTGCAGCTCCCGCGTCGCCGCATCCACCGCATTCTCCGCGCGGCTGTCCTTCATGTACCGCAGCACTGTCCGCAGTCCCTCGTTTCCGCCTTTCCGGCCGTCCGTATAGAAATAGTAAAACCGAAGCCCGTCCTCATATTTCAGTTCCGGCACTTCTTCACATATGTTGTGTACCGTGTACACCATCTGATCCTCTCCGAAAGGGTCAAAATCCAAAACCGTCAGCACATACAGGTTTGGCAGCCGCGTAAAATCCTTCTCTCCGCTCCTCAGCCCCTTCCCATCTATCCGCGCCTGGTAATTCAACACAAAAGTTCGTGGAACAATATTTTGGCTTTTAATAACGCAAAGCTGTTTCGTAAACCTATCTATCGTTTGCATCCATTTTTTGTATAAACTCTTCTATACTGCCCACTTTGGCCGCTAACTTATGCCATCGCTTCAATATCTCCGCATCCGTTTCCGCCTGAAAACGCTCCAGGACAGAAGGCGGAACCTCCCCCAAATCCTCCAGCAGATCCAAAATGAAGCGAATTTGTGTCGCCTTTGTCGCGACTCTTGTTGCCTCCGCTGCAGCTTCCTTCGCCGCATCCTTCCGCTCGTAATAAATGATCTCATCCAGTCTCATATACGCCACCCTCACTTCCGGACGGATCTTCACCTTTTCCACATATCTGTGCAGCTCCCGCGTCGCCGCATCCACCGCGTTCTCCGCACGGCTGTCCTTCAGATATCTCAGCACCGCACGTAGCGCCTCGTTCCCGCCTTTTCTGCCGTCCGTATAGAAATAATAATACCTCAGACCGTCCTCATATGCAAGACCCGGAACCTCTTCGCACATGTTGTGCACCGTGTAAACCATCTGATCCTCGCCGAACGGATCGAAGTCCGTCACCGTCAGCACGTACAGGTTCGGCAGCCGCGTGAAATCCTTCTCCCCGCTCTGCAGGCCCTTCCCGTCTATCCGCGCCTGATAAAAGCGGTTGTGCCGCGGTAGGTCCAGGTCGTTCCGCAGATGGGGTTCAATGTCGTAGAGATTCATAACGGCAGGGGCGGAGCCTTCCGCCTCCTCTGTTTCCTCCACCTCCACGTCCAGACGGATTCCCCGCAGGCTGGGCGAAAGGCCCAGAAATACTTTTTGCGCATTCACTCTCAGCTTCCCGACCTTTTTGGAAAGCAGAGAGGAAAGCAGCCGCCTGCAAAAAGCTTCCCCGTACTCCTCGTCTGCGGCCAGCTGGCTCATCAGAAAATCATCCAATACGTTCATGTTTTCAAGCGTCTTTTTCCCATTGTCCATAAGCCCTCTCTTTCCGGCAGGGTTCGGGACAAATGGGGGACTTCTGCCCAGATTTTGCGTCAGAAAACAGCCCCATGCCGCGGCCTTGGCGCGGCTGTCAGACCAATCCGCGGACCGCTCCGATGCCGTCCTTCGTTCCTGGCCCTGCCAACAGTGTAATGTGTGAAAATGTTGGCGAAATGCCAAGACCCGTGTCGGCATAGAACTTCACGGCGAAGATTTTCACATGAATGTTACGGATCCGAACAGAATCGGATTCCCTTTGACGTTTTTATTATAGCCGCATAGTCGTGGTATGTCAATCGATGTTCTTTTTTTACTGCGATATGATCAATCGTTACAGTTACTTTTCACACAGTAGTCAGCCATAACATTAGTGCCGTCAGCTTAATCGCTGGCGGCACTAATGTTATGGCTGACTACTGTGTGAAAAGTAACCTATATGATCATTACACTCTTTCCACCGTACCTTCCCAGGTATCCACATGCTTGGGCGCGATGGCTTTCTGGTCGTACCAGTGCTTCGTGACGGTCTTCGCCCGAGTGTAGAAGCGGACGCCGTCTTTGCCCAGAACGTGCAGATCGCCGAAGAAGGAATCCTTGTTCCCGGAAAACGGGAAGTACGCCGTGGGAACCGGAATGCCCACGTTGATGCCGACCATGCCGCCGTCGGTCAGAAGCTCGAACTGGCGCGCATAGTAGCCGTTCTGCGTGAAGATCGCGGAACCGTTGGCGAACGGATTGGCGTTCATGATCTTGATGCCTTCCTCGAAATCCTTCACCCGCTTGATGGAGACCACGGGCCCGAAGATCTCGCTGTCGCCGATGCTCATGCCGGGCTTCACATGGTCGAAGATCGTAGGGCCGACGAAGAAGCCGTTTTCAAAGCCGGGCACCACATAGTCCCTGCCGTCCAGCACCAGCTCGGCGCCCTCGTCCACGCCCTTCTGGATCCAGTCGCAGACGCGCTTCTTGTGCGCCGCGGACACCACGGGACCCAGCTTGGTCTCGGGATCGTAAGCGCAGCCAACCTTCATCGCCATAGCCTTCTTCTTCAGCATGGCCACGAACTCATCCGCGATGCTCTCCTGCACCACCACCACCGGCAGCGCCATGCAGCGCATGCCCGCGCAGCCGTAGCTGGAGTTGATCACCGCATTGGTGGTGTTCTCCAGGTCCGCATCCTCCAGCACCAGCGCGTGGTTCTTCGCCTCGCACTGGGCCTGTACACGCTTGCCGTGGGCGCTGGCCACGGAATAGATGTGCTTGCCGACGCCGGTGGTTCCCACGAAGGTCACGGCCTTTACGCGGGGATCCGTCAGGAAAATATCCGCTTCCGCACGGCTGCAGGTCACGATGTTGACCACGCCCTTGGGGAAGCCGCACTCGATGAAGAGCTCCATGATGCGCATGGCGGTCAGCGGGGTCGCGCTGGAAGCCTTCAGCACCACGGTATTGCCCGTCGCGATCGCCAGCGGGACCATCCAGCCCCAGGGGATCATCGCCGGGAAGTTGAAGGGAACGATACCGGCCACAACGCCCAACGGCATTCGGTAGGTCGCCGTATCGAAGCCTGTGGTCACCTGGAGGGACGCGTCGCCCTGTACCAGAGTGGGCAGGGAGCAGGCGTGCTCCGTGGGCTCGATGGCCTTGAGGATGTCGCCGCGGGCCTCGGACAGATTCTTGCCCAGCTCCTTGGCGCACAGATAAGCCAGCTCTTCCTGATGCTCCACCAGCATATTACGCCATTTGAACATCATCTGGGTACGTTTGCTCAAAGAAGTCAGCGCCCAGCCCGGGAAGGCCGCATGGGCCGCCGCAATGGCCTCTTCCAC
>CANQTI010000009.1 GCA_947626725.1 uncultured Eisenbergiella sp. | reverse complement strand
AGCTCGTCCAGCCACTGCTGCCCTTCGGGCCGGTACGCGCCCACCAGCGCGTGCATGGAGAGCACGTTCATGCTGTTGTAGTGAGACAGAGACGACTGTTTGCGCAGCCGGTCCCGCAGATACGGATCGTAGACGATATGGTAGGAGCCGATCAGACCCGCCAGATTGAACGTTTTGGACGGCGCGTACACGGCGATGGTCCGCCGTCTGGCATCCTCCGATACGCTCTGGGTGGGAATGTGCCGGTATCCCTCCAGCGTCAGATCCGACCAGATCTCGTCGGAGACCACGACACAGTCATTCCGGCGGTAGACCTCCATGGCCGCCTCGATCTCCCCGCGCTCCCAGACCCTGCCGGTGGGATTGTGCGGAGAACAGAAAATGGCGAAATGGATATGGTTCTCCCTGATCTTCCGGTCCATGTCCTCATAGTCCATGCGCCAGATCCCGTCCGCGTCCTGCCGCAGATCGGAAAGCACGATTCTCCTGCCGTTCCCCTCCAGCACGCCGGTGAATCCGACATAAGTAGGAGCATGCACCAGCACGGGCTCTCCCGGCGCGGAAAACGCCTGCAGCGCGCTGGACACACAGCCCAGAACGCCGTTTTCATAGCCGATCTCCTCCTTCGTAAGGCCGGTCACGCCGTTGCGCTCCCGATGCCACCGGATAATGCTCTCATAATATTCCTCCGACGGGTTGAAATACCCGAAGGCCGGGTGCTTCGTCCGCTCTATGATATGCTCCTGGATCGTGGGCGCCGTGGCGAAGTTCATATCCGCCACCCACATGGGCAGCCTGGAAAACCCTTCCCGGACGGCCGCGTCCGCAAAGGGAATGACCTCCACCGCGATCGCGTCCTTCCCCTTTCTGTCCATCACTGTCGTAAAATCATATTTCATCCTGTACCCTCCCTCTTTTGCAGGCAAATCTTTCCGCAGCTTTACACAGCCGCGTCTCTTTTTCCATGCTATCACAACCCGCTCCGGGCCGCAAGTCCCACCGCCGGAAAGAATAAAGCATCCGCGAATAAAGCAGCTGGCGTTCCAGATTTCATGCCGCAAAAGGTTCCAGCCGCCGCATTTCTCAATATTCTTCTTTCGCAGCGTCCTTCATTTTTCCTTTATTCCGCCTTCATTTTCTCTTTAGGATTTTTAAGAGGTTTTTTATTGATCGTACACACATTGGACACACTTTTCCGATATCATGAATCCCAGATAGTTGAACTACTCACTATCTCCCCCCTCATAAGAAACAGAAAACGGCCCCGGATATCCGATGGCCGTTTTCTGTTTTTACTGGAAGAAGAATCGCACAAAAGACACCTCCCGACGTTTAGACGGTCCGATTTTCCTTCCAACTTCTATCCCTGAAAATCCACTTTTTCTTTCGATTCCTGCATCCGGGGCGCCGGCCTTTCACCTGACTTCCTCATTCAAACAACTCAATCCAGAATCTTCCGCTTATAACGTCTGCGCCCTTTCCCTGCCGCCTCGTTCAAATTCCGCGTGCGATATTCCCGAATGCGCTGTTCCTTGCGGTGAATGGTTTCCTCCATGTGATTCGGATGGTACCCCTTAAAAACGCGCTCCAACCCTAACCTGATACAACGCACCCCCTGGGTAAACGCCATATCCAGCCGCATCAAACCAAGCAAGAGTATATGGTACAGTCTTCCTCCCCAGCGCTCTTCCGGCGCCTTCGCCAGATAAGCTACAATCAGCAAAAGCACAACCGCTATCAGAAAAATGATGACCGGTATTCTCATAACCCCTACCTCTTTTCTTACCGTGACCTGTTTGGGGGAAACGGTTTTCCCCAACGCCTCTCTTTCTATTTACCCTCTTTTATTTTACCTCTCCCTGCCAAAACCGTCAACTTTTTCCGCCTGTTCAATAGCTCATGTAGCTCATATCCAGATCCACGCTGGTGGAAATACCGGGAATCTTTCCCTTACAGGAATACTGCCACATATCATACCGGCCGCCGTAAGTTGGCGTTGAAGCGTACTGGGCGAGCCAGATCTTATAGCCGGACAGCTGTCCCACATTCATCTTCTCACTTAACCATGTCTTATTGGCATACACGCCGGCCGTATATCCGCCGCTGCGAATGGTTTCGCAAAAAGCGCGAATAATCTTCGTGCGAGTGCCCGCATCAATACGATCTGCACGCCCGTTGGCATCCTCCACATCCATGAATACCGGATAGGTGATCCCATAGCGACGGATCAGATCCAACGTCAGGGACGCCTCCTCTACCGCTTCCACTTCATTGACCGCCTGACTGAAAAAGTAGACTCCCACCTTCAGGCCGGCTGCCGCCGCGCCCTGAATATTGGCCCTAAACTTCTGATCCTCCAGCAGCACCCCGGAGGAGGACCCCCGATAGCCGCAGCGCAGAATTACGAAATTCACGCCCGCATTTTTCACGGCGTTCCAATCGATATCGCCATTATGACGGGAAATATCAATTCCCATCGCGCCATTAACCTGCAGGCTCCCATCGCTGTTAAAATTATACTGCATTCCCTGGATAATCTGACTGCCCGTCACGGGTGTACCATTTTTATCGAAATAATAGCGTTTCCCATCGATATCCTGCCAGCCTGTATACAAATACTGGGATGCGTCCTTCTGCCTATAAAAAACATCATACTTATAATAATCCGCTACGGTGGCTTCCTTATAAGAATCGCCGTCTTTATAATAAAGCTGTTTCCCGTCCTTATCCTTCAAAAGTGCAGTGCCGTCCGCCATCTCTACCGAGATCTCGCAAGACGCTTTTTGATCCGAATTCGCTTTGCTGGTCGCCACCACCGTTGTCCTGCCAGGCTTTAATGCTTCCACCACACAACTGTCATCTTTGTTTTCCGAAATCTTAACGATCGTTTCATCGCTGCTTTTCCACTCCACCGCTTTATCTCCTGTAGTCGTGACGGTAGCTTTGATCGTCTTCTTCTCATTGGTCTTCATAGAAAAAGACGCTGGATCCAGGACAATGGCCGTATCGGCAGAAACGACACTCAAATCTCCCTCGGCGCTGACCGAACTTCCATCCGTACCTTTTACGGAAACACTGACCCTGACTTTGCTTACGGTTAATCCCTTCACGATTCCCGACTTCGAATCGGTAAAGGTCGCAATCTCCTTATTTTTGCTTTCCCATACCACCGAATCCTTATCGTAACTCCCTTCAATCGTCGCTTTCAGCTGCTTCTCTTCTCCCACCATGACAGACCCTGGATCCTCGATTTTCACGCTGACACCGGATGTAACGGTCACACTGCACTCATTGCTCAGGATATCCGTGCCATCCGTCGCCTGCGCTTTTACTTTCGCAGTCCCAGTCTTTGTTTTTGCCGTCACTTTTCCGCTTTGATCAACCGAGATCAAATCATCTCCTTCGGTCACGATCCACTTTACCGTCCTGTTAACAGCGCTCTCCGGCGAAACTTTGGCGTTAAGAGTCACCGTCCCATTAACCGCTACGGAAACGGAGGTCGGTTCGACTGTAATACTTTCCACCTTCACATCTGCAGGCTTTTCCTCATAAAACTCTACCTCCACCGAAACAGACGATTTCGAGCTTTCCCCTATACTGGCAGTCGCCGTAATAGCGGACTTTCCCACTGTATCGGCGGTGACAGTCACGCTTTCCCCCTCTGTCCTGTCCAATTTTCCCACACCGTCACAGCTCCAGGAAATCCTACAGGTCTCTCCGTTATCAGCATTTTTCAAACGAACCTTCGCGCCGAGCGAAATGGACTGTCCTAGCGGCACCCGTCCAGGATCCGGGTTTACAGTAATCGTAATATCCTCAATCTCAGCGGGCGGGACAGCACTCTCCGATTCGGAGGAAGGAGTGCTTTCCGACTCAGACGCAGCAGGATTTTCTGACTCGGAGGGAGTTGTACTCTCCAGCTCAGACGATTCTGTACTTCCCTGCTCAGAAGATACCTCTGATACCACTTCCGAAAAATACGCCCCATGCACCGACATGCTCAATGGAGTCGGCCTGGAATATTCTTCCTCATCCGCCCGCGCTTCCTGCGCAAAATATGCCGCAGTCTGTCTCTGCACAGACACGACAGACTCTAAGAATGCCACTGTCGCAGGCTCCGGAATATCAGCCTTTTTCACTTCCTCGTAGGTAATCTGCTCACCGTTCAAGGGCGTCTTTGAGGATTCTACCCACTCCACAGTATCCGTCAAAGCGGACTCCACCGTCATCTTGACTTCCGTATCCTCTTTGGCCACATTGACTTCCGCCTCACTCTTTACCTCGTCGGTCACATCTACCTTCTTATACTCGATCTGGTCTTTAACCGTGACCATGCCTGACACGCCCGACACACTATTCCCATCAATCTCAGACGGAGCCGTAACGGTAACAGTATATTCGCCCGGCTTAATGGATGAAATATAAATGATTCCATCCTTATCGTCATCCACTTTTGTCATGCTCTCCGGTCCGTCAATCCGAACCTCAAACGCTTGATTGCCAATCAATTTCCCGGATTCTTTATTGGTGAACTTTATCTTCAGATCCTTCTGGATGGAAGTGAGCTTCAGACCCAGACGCACCTGCGTCTGCAATTCCTTTTCCACATATTGTTCCGGATCGCCTGTCTGCCCGAATTCCGTTTCCGTATCCATTTCCGCCGCTTCCTGAGCCGCTAATCTCGCATCTGCCACCGCCATGAACACGCTGTCACCTGCAATGCCGATCGCCTCCATCTTTTCTCCGACTTCCGCCATCGCATCCACCTGTCCGCTCACAGTATTCGCATTTGTATAAATACGGATCGTAAACACGGCCACGGCCAGCACAACGACACCGGTCAACGCAACAATGACATCCAGCGCGCTGAAATCCTCCAGCCATGCCGCGCGTTTTTTCTTTTTCCTACCGGTTTCCGTTTTTCCAGCCCGTTTTCTGACCGCATCATTCCGGTCAGATCCCCGATGTTTTTCGGCCTGTCTCTTTTCGGAATGCTTTACCGAGCCCATCGCGTCCTTTTTATGCTTCGGATGAGAAGAGGATTTTTCCTTTTCCCGAATCTTCTCCTGCGAAGGGACATGCTTCTCCTGCACCGGTTCCGAAACCGTGTCCTTCAGCGAAGCCTTCCCGACCAGTTCTTCTGCCTCCAGAAGCTCCAGCGTCCCCGTATCGAGAGAAACAGGGTTCTCCGGCATCTTTCCTCCATAGGCATCGGCCGCATCCTTCGACTTATTTTGCGCTTCGATCTCGTCATCCAGATTGAAATCCCAGATTTCGGTCACAGGCCGCTTGGTCTTCCCGGAAACCTTATTTTTTACGGTTTTCCCGCTGTTTTCCACTTTTTTCCTGGTTTTGTGATTTCTGTCAGTATCCTTTTTCAACGGTAATCCTCCAAAATAATCCGCTGCAGCGTCAGCATCCGCGCATTATTTGTCGAACGCTTTTTCTTGCACGTTTCTTTATTTCATGACACAATCATCTCATAAAAAACACGGGTCGGCACCGGCATACAAAAAAAGCTGCCGCTGTCTGTCCGAAAAGAAAGGAAGCGCATATTATGATGTACATACACTATTGCAGGCACTGCCAGCGCATTCACATCCTGAACGGGCATAAATATTACTGCCCCCGCTGCAAAGGGCATCTTGTCGAGCTGAAAATTTCCTACATGAAATATGTAAATCTCGACAGAGACGAGCGTCAGGCGCTTCGTCGACGCTGCAATAACCCCCAGGAGCTGTTTCTGCTGACAGTCTCTCCCGATAAGACGCGCGGCAGGGCAAAATGGTTGCAGATTTCGGCATCAAATATAGAAAATTATCATTCCGACCACTATGCAGCCTATTCCCACTGATTTGCGCCAGGTGAACTTTTCACCGAAAAAAAGCGTACTCAAAACGGGCACCAGCACGAACCCCAGAGACTCCGCCACCGGCGCGTTCAGATAGTCCAGCGTCCTGAGTCCACAGTTGGTGAGAAAGAGAGAAACGCATAAAAGCCCATATCCGCCGATCACCCAAGGGTTTATATACTGCCTGAGCAGGGAAACATACTCCTTCATCGCACCCTTTTTCAGAAGAATCTGGGAGAAGGATGCAAGCGTCACCGACCCGGCAAGGAAAAGATAGTGATAATCAAACCGCATTTCCGTTCCTCTCTCCGGCTGCTCCGGGTCCTCCATCGTCGGTCCCGTCTGCCGCGCTGACCGCGGTTGGCTCTCCGCTGCCGGAGCCGCCTGCCGCACCGACCGTGCCGAATTCGCTGTTAACCACCAGCGTGCCAAGGATCACAAACGCCACCCCAGCCAGTTTTTTGACCGTGATCTGCTCGCCAAAAACCAGAACGGCCCATAAAAGGGACCAGGCGAGCGCTGCGGCCCGATTCACATAGGCCACGGACAGTTCAAACCTCTTGATGACCTGCTGCCAGAGAAGCGCATAAATCCCCAGTACGGCAACCTGCAGACAATAGATCAGGAAAAAACCTCCTGCTGCCTGCCCCGCGGCAATCTTGCCGAGAATCCCGGCAAACGTATAAACAACGACCACAGCCTGTAAAACCAGCAGGTCCCTGAACGTGATCCTTTTTTTCATGAAGCTCCCATCCGGCGAAATTCCCGCCTCCGGTCTGTACAAAACAGTTACTTAAGTATATCACCTTTTGCGTATTTGAGGAACTGTTAATTTCTGTAGATTTTCTTAATTTCGGAGGACCCGACGCCTTAATGATGGACAGACGGAAAGGAGAATGATAAGATAAAGGCAGCCCAACGTGCTCGACCGGGCTGTTTCAGGCACAGGGAGCTGCTTGGCTCCAAAAGGAGATCACATGAAACAAGACGAACACCGAAAAAAAACTTCTTCCCCAAAACACAGCACCCATACCTCGGCTGCTTCCAGACATCGCCGCCGGAAAAAGAAAAGGTTGAACGGCCATATCATCTTTTTCGCGGTTCTGGCCGCAGCACTGCTCATCACCGTCATCCAGCTGCTGATCTGGAACAAAGGGAAGAAATCGGATTACGATCCTAACAGCACTTCTTCCGAATTCGATGTGGAGGTGCTGGATTACCTGATGCCGGTAGATCCTGATTTCCTGAAGGATCGCCCGGATGACGGCGTGACTACCGTTCTCGCACTCGGCAACGATCCCTTTACGGACAGTCAGGACGGCGAAAGCCTTTCTTCCCTGATTGAAAAAGAAGCCGGCGTGAAGGTTTTGAACGGCGCATTTCCCGGAAGCACCATCGCTATGAAGAACCCATCCTACGCCAACTCCTACCCGATGGACGGGCTGAGTCTCTACTGGACAGCCGCCGCCATCTGCAACCAGAACTTCGACCTGATGGATGTCGTAGTTCGGGACTTACACTCAGAGGCCCACAGCAGCGCTTTGGAAACTCTGCGGAAAGTAGATATGGACACCGTGGACGACCTGATTATTTTCTATGACCTGCAGGACTATATGGGACGCCGTATCGTCTATGACGAGAGCAACTTAAGCAATCTGAATTCCTGCTATGGTGCCCTGAACGCTACAATCCAGCTGATCGCTGAACAATATCCACATATCCGTATCTTCGTGTTCTCCCCTACCTGGGGTACCTTTGTCGAAGGGGACGGAACAAAACGGGACGCAGATCTGGATGACATGGGAAATGGCACGGTAACGGATTATGTCAACTGGGAACTGGAAGTCTGTCGGAACAACGGCGTCACCTTCATTGACATGTATTACGGCGCGGTTTCTATGGACAACAAAGACTGTCTGACCGACGGGTGGCATCTGAACGAGAAAGGAAGGGAGCGGGTTGCGCAACGTTTTTCTGAGATCCTGCACCGCTGGGACTGATGCATACGGTTTCTTCCGCGCCTCATCATCCTCCGTTTCCCGTCTTTATTCCCGCTTTTCCAAGTGACCGTATTTTTTCAAAAACGGAGTGGACCTCGCTGGTTCACTCCGCCTTTTTAAATATTTCCACGGATTCATTCCGGTATACGTCATAAGCCTCAATCTGTGTCAGAAGCGTCAGATGATTTTCTTCAAAATCCCCTTTCACCGGAATCCCCCGGTTCAGAATCAGATAATGGCAATAATATTCATTCAGGAGCGGCGCAAGAGCATCGAGGTCAATCGTGTCTTCACGCATCACTTTATATATGGGATGGGTATCCCAGTTCCATACCCACTGAGGCTCCAGCATTTCCCGCCCATAGGGCATCTGAATCTCGGAACTGTACTGACGTACATAGTAAATCAGTTCCTCCGGGAACACCGCCCACACCCGTTCCTCGTCCTCCGCCGGCATGATTTCATTGCAAATAGCAATCACCGCATTGGGTATATGATAACGGTTCTGCGCCTTTGTCACATTGATATTATCATAAACGTAATCCCCGGACAAAATAAGCACCAACAAAACAACACAGCCAGCCGCACGATTCTTTTCAAAAATCCGCACCCCAGCATAGGCAATCACCACTGTCATAGGCAAAAGCCAGAGAATACGGTAATAAGTCCCCTCGTCCAGCACGTCCATCAGGGCCTTAAAGGGCGGCAGGAAAAACAGGATCAGAATTACAAGCGACGCATCGACAAGCACAATGCGGACAATTTTCCGCTTCTCCGTGACCAGCAGCCAAATCAATGCCGCAATAAAAATCAGGGGATAAAATCCGCTGCCGCAATACTGTCTAAATACAGAAACAATCTGAGCCACCGCGCACCTCCTATCCCATCACCACTAAAAGTCCCAGATAAATCACATTCGGAATACAACAGACACAAAGCTGCACCAACAATGACGGACATTTTAGCCGTAGTGCCGCAATGAATCCCGCAATGCCCGTGAACATGGCCGCCAAAAATGCGCCCATACTGGTCATCATGGCTGCCGCGATATTCGTCATCACAAGAAGGCAGAAGAGCCCGTATTTTCTCTGATCATAACGCTCCATGATTTCCCAGAGCAGCCAAAGCAGCGCCAACAGCACCAGATTCGCCATGACTGATTTTCCCTGTCTGGTCCGCATGAGAAAAAAAGTCGCGTTCGTATAGATAGAAGTGTTCCCCCAGATCTGCAGAACGCCCACCAGTATCATGAAAAACGGCAATTTCCCCGTATGCTCCTGTCCGAACAGCTTTTCCCCGATCAGGTAATAACACAGATATGTCAGGGGAATCAGTACCAACGGCAGCAATGTGTGCGCCACGATAGCCGCATGAATGCCCGTCATCCGGGCCACATAGGCTTCCCAAAGCGGCAGGGACGCGAACGCATGCCGTACATCCAGAGCCGTAGACAGACCCGTATAGGGCCGGATCCGATTCAGCACACCGGTCTGGTCGGCCAGCACTGATTGCACCACATAATAGGAATCGTCCCCATCGAACATAGCGCGATCGTAGGACATATACATCTGAAATCCAATCATGGCGAATGCAATTAACCAGTACAAACGCATTCCCCAGGACATCCCGTCCAACTGTTTCCTTATTTTCAAAATGCCTTCCCTCAATGCACTCTGTAGGGCCTTCCTTTTTTTGTTTCGCCAAAAATATACGGCTATCCCTGCGGCGGAAAGAAGAATCAGAACCGCGCTCACCAAAAGAACCAAATCATTCATCCCACGCGGAAGCAAGATCATGACTGGTACGGCAATGAGCTGAAAGACTGCAAACTGTGTCAGAAAACCGGAAAGATAAATCCTGGCAACCGCATTTTTCTCTTCTTTCCAACTGTCATTCCAGAGCAATCCGATACACAGCGGCACGATGACAAACAGGAACCCAAATCCCAATGCTTTCTGAATCATAACTCTCCTTTTCCCTCATAGAACCGGGGCGCCGTTTCATACCAATCATCCCAGATGGCTCCATAATCATAGTGCTCCACCAGCCGCTTCAGGGTCTGAAAGCTTCGGCTGTAATTCTCCAGCGTGAGCTCACAGGAGCCGTCCGCAAAACAATCCGTAATATACCGGCAGGTATCTTTATGATAATGCATGAAATCCGCATAATTGTTCAAATTACAGATGATCTCTTCCTGTCCCAGGAAATTGAAAACGCGTACATTTTCATAGGAAAGCAGCCGTTCTGTCATATAGGACAGGCGGCCCAGCACCGCATCCGTTTCCTTCTGTCTGGTCACATCGTTCCAGAACAGAATGCTGTAAGGAGGATAGAAAAAGTAGAATTCCGTTTCAGGATGCGCCTCGATATACGGACAGATATTGACGTCCAGATTTTGTTCCACCGCCTCCAGAAAATAATCCTCCGAAAGCGCTTCCTCTTTTTCTTCCGCTTCCTGATAATACATCAGAACATTGGCCTTATTATAATACTCGTCCGTCCACCACGGCTTATACAGTTCCGCCCAGTCGGACTTATCCCCGCGATCCGCAAGAGGCCGTAAAATATAATTCAATATCACGTCTTTATTGAAAAGATACTGTTCATCCCCCAAATGACTGTCATCATACAGATAGGGCGTGACCGGAAATTTCGTTTCCTCTGTCCCCCCGGAAAAAGTGGATTGATCCGCCGCAATGAAGATCGCTTTTACCTGATCTCCCTTTGCCGCGAAAATCAAATCCATAATATTCGCCAGGTCTTTCGGATAGGAACCATTATAAGACAGCTTCTGGGTTTTCAAGCCCAACACCGTCTCAAACCAGTCGGTATTAAAACTGGCTGTCATGGATGAGCCCAACAATGCTGCATCATATTCCATATGTTTCGCCAGTCCGGGATTTTGATTGACCTGATTATCCACCAGATATGGAAATCCTGACAGCGGTCTATGATATTGAAAAAAAGGATCTACAACCACCACGAGTGCTCCCGCCAGGAGCAAGCCCGTCAGGACACATGCAAGGAATCCCAGCAGCCATTTTTTCTGACGATCCGTATCCATATCAAGCCTCCGCATATCTGCTGCCCGCTGAATACCTCTCCGGCATTCCCCCCAGCAGGATAAACTCAAAAATTAAAATACAGAAATGTACTCACTCCTGAGAGAGAGACAACGCACCATAAAAAGAGAACAGCCGCAATGATCATGCTTTTGCGATCCGCCGTAAACCGCTTTTCCATCTCCCCCGCGTTGGGGACAAAAAATACAAGGACCAGTGATACCAGCGTAAATGCAATGCACAAGAACAAATCGCTTCCGGGCAGCCGGTCTAACCGCAGCACCTTCATTACATACCAGAATTCCTCCAGCCGGAAAGCATCGCTGATGGCCGCCGAAGGTTTCCCAAAACCGCCCGTTATAACGCGGCTGAACATACACCACGCCTGCGCAAGATCTTCGGCTCTAAAAAAAACCCAGGTGATATTGATAAAAATGAAGGTGGCCGCAATGCGCAGAATTCGCCCGAGCTTCTGGAACCGTTCTGCCCGCGCTCCTTTTTCTTTTCCGTAAAGCTGCCGAATTCGCATTCCCACATAGACTGCTCCATGGAGCGCTCCCCAAACAAGAAAGTTCCAGCCGGCCCCATGCCACAAACCACTGATCAGGAATACCAGGAATAAATTCAGAAGCATCCGAAAGGTACCTCTGCGGTTTCCCCCCAAAGGAATATATACATATCGGCGCAGGAAACGAGTCAACGTAATATGCCAGCGTTTCCAGAACTCAACCGGCGAATCTGCCTTGTAAGGGGAATCGAAATTTACGGGGATCTCGATACCCATCATGTGAGCGAGCCCCCGAGCCATATCACAATAGCCGGAAAAATCAAAATATAACTGCAGAGTATAAAAAAGAATGACCAAAAGAGCATCCGTACCAGAAAGAGCAGACACATTTTCATAGCCATAGTTTGCCGCCGTCCCCAGCGTATCCGCCAGGATCACCTTTTTCGTCAAACCCAGCGTGAACAAATACAGGCCGCTTGTCAGCTTTTCCCACGGAAACGCACGCTTGCCGATGCGGGAAAACTGCGGCATCATTTCCTCGCTGCTCACAATAGGCCCCGCCACAAGCTGTGGGAAAAAAGAAACAAACAACGCATAATCGCGCAGCGTATAATCGCCGATCTGTCCCTGATAGGTATCCACCAAAAAACCAATCTGTTGAAAAGTAAAAAAACTGATGCCCAGCGGCAGCAGAATATTTCGCAAAATAAAACCCGTGCCAAACAGAACGTTTACATTCTCCAGGAAAAAATCAAAGTATTTGAAATAAAACAGCAGCCCCAGATTACCGCAAATCCCGACGGCCAGCAGAAGCTTTGACATCCCCAGGCGAAAAGAGGCCCTTTCCCCAGCACCTACTGCCCCCGCAGCTGCTTCCCGCCGCCCCGCGGGGACAATCCCCTCTCCGGAACCGCTCTTCGCCGCCTTTTCCAGCGCGCACTCTTGGGCATGGCTGATTCCTCTATAAACACAGTAATTGAAGGCGATGCTGCCCAGCATGATTCCCAGGTAATGTACATCAAAATAACCGTAAAACCACAGGGAAAATCCCAAAAGCCACAATTTTGCAGCGGTTCCCCACCCTCTCTTTTCCAGCAAATAAAAGCCGGTCAGGCAGAGAGGCAGAAAAAGGAGCAGGAACAGATAGGAATTAAACAGCATTTCTATCCTCCCTGCCGCGCAGAAACCGTTCCACAAGCTGCAGCCTGAATTCAAAATCACGCCGATCTTTCATCCCCAGATTGTGCAGAATCAAACCAGCGAACAACGACTGTACAGCCGCCAATGCGGCAAAACCGCAGACAATCAGGGTGGGAAACTTGGGCACCAGTCCCGTTTTCACATATTCTACCGCCACCGGAATAAAGAATCCCACCGATACCAACAGCAGCACAGCTGCCAGCGCGGCAAAAAAAGCAAAGGGGCGGTATTGTCGGAACATCCGGAAGATCATCCACAACACCTTCATCCCATCCGAATACGTGTTGAGCTTGGATTCACTGCCCTCCGGCCTGTCCCGATAGGCAATCACCACATTTTCTACCCGCATATTGTTGTAAACGGCATGGATCGTCATCTCCGTCTCGATCTCAAACCCCTTGGAAAGCACTGGAAAAGTTTTGACAAACCGATAGGAAAACGCCCGATAGCCCGTCATAATATCCCGGATATCCGATTGAAACAAGGAATTGATGGAAAAACGTACCAGACTGTTTCCCATATTGTGGAAGGGTCTCTTATTTTCCTCAAAATAAGTAGAAGACAGCCTGTCTCCTACCACCATATCCGCATTCTTTTCCAGTACCAGACTGGCCATGCCGGGGGCCTCCTCCATGGGATACGTATCGTCCCCATCCACCATGATATAGCACTCCGCTTCGATTTCCTGAAACATTCTGCGGATGACATTGCCTTTCCCCTGCTTATATTCCTGCCGCACAACCGCACCGGCCTCTTCAGCGGCCTGCACCGTCCGATCCGTTGAATTATTATTGTATACATAAACGGTTGCCTCCGGCAGTGCACTCTTCGCCTCTCGCACTACCTTGCCAATCGTCTTTTCTTCGTTATAACACGGGATCAACACTGCAATTCTATCCATTTCCGCACCTCTGTATCAGACCATTCCGGCCTCACATATACTTTCTTTTTACAGGGAAAAAGCAGCGGCAATCAGTTCCCACACTGAAGCTGCAGGATGGTCGCTTTTTCCTCCGCCCGATTTTCCGAAATATAAAACCCGATCGCCTCTTTCTGAGAGAACTCCGCCCCCATCTCTTCTGAAAGCACGCGCCCTGGATGAAAGATCAGTTCCAACTTCCGATCCCCCTTTTCCGCACACCGTACCATTTCTGGCAACAACGCCGTCACCCGGCCTTTGTCCATCCGCCCGCTCGTGACAAGCCCCCAGACACACATCGGTTCCAGACCAAATTCACGGAATCGCCTGGCTTCCACCCGTGAACAAAAATTTAGAATCAGATTTTTTACAAAATTCACGGGGCGATATGTGCTGTACAGAGAAACTTTTTTTAGAAACGGAAACAACGGCTCCCTTACATCCCGAATGTAAGAAACCGTCCATCCTTTTTCTTTGATCAACTCAAACAGCGCCCCGGCCGCCACCGGAGTCATATGCACATGCTGATGGCTGTCCAACCGCAGCGGCTCGCATTCTGGAAAAGCGGCTCTCACCTTTTCAATCTGTGCCGCAAATTCCCGTTTCAACTGCCCCTTCAGTGTCTTCTGCCCAGGCAAAAAAGAAGAAAAAAACATTTTCATCCAGGAAACCGTAAAATAACCGTCTTTGTCCACCAGATCCCGCACCTGCCCCGGTTCCGACAGGCAATGGCCTTCCATGATATTCAGATGTACTGACAATGCCGGTTTCTTCGCGAACTCCTTCTCTTCTTCCCGATACAGCTTCACACATTCTTCGAAGCATTTCATATTCGCCAACACACTGATACTGTCCAGCTTTCCGAACCGAAGACAATCCAGAATATCCTGTGATGCATGGAGAGATTCCCCATAGTCGTCAGCATGAATGTCAATGCGTATCATCTGTCTCTTCCTCTCCATGCCAGATCAGGCAATCCACCAAATACCGGGGCCGCCCCTTACTTTCCATATATATTTTTCCGATATATTCACCGATAATTCCCTGTGAAAGCAGCGTCACGCCGCCGGTAAGACAGATCGTACCTACCGTGGTCGTCCAGCCCGCGACCACCATTCCGTGCGCCCAATCCCAAATGCAGGAAACGAAAATGCCGGCGCTGACCAGACAAACCAAAAAACCGAGCACCGTGATCATCTGCAGTGGACGTACACTCATGGATGTGATTCCGTCCATTGCCAAGGTAATCATCTTACGCAGCGTATATTTGGACTGTCCCGCTTCCCGTTCCTTTACATCAAAATAAACGATATCCGACTGAAATCCCAGTGTCGGAATCAGTCCTCTCAAGAACAGGTTCGACTCATGGAATTGTGACAGCGCGTCCAGTGCCTTTTTGGACATGAGGCGATAATCCGCATGATTGGTGATCGTATTACTGCCCAGAAAATGCATAAAGCCGTAGAACATTCCCGCAGTCGCTTTTTTGAAAAAGCCATCCGTGTTCCGATCATTACGCACACCATATACAATATCGCAGCCTCTGTCATAACAATCCAGGAAGCTGTCCAGCGCCTCTATATCCTGCTGCAGGTCAGCATCTATCGTCACCACAGCGTCCGCCTTCTCCCTGGCCGTCATCATGCCCGCAAGGATCGCGCTCTGATGACCGTAGTTGCGGGAAAAACTCAGCCCTGCGAACAGCCTGTCCTGCTGTGTCAGCTCATGAATAATCCTCCAGGTTCTATCCCTGCTCCCGTCATTTACAAACAAAATCCGGCTGGCCTTTGCGATCCGTCCTGCCTCCTGCAGCCGAAGCATTTTGTTCTTCATCACCTGTGCACTTTTGTTCAGGACTTCTTCTTCATTATAACAAGGAACTACCAGATACAAAATCGTCGAATCCGTTTTCATCCTTTTCCCCTTTGCAGCATGTCATATATGTCGTTTCCCCATATGCATTCCAGCCGTTATCCGCCGTCTTTTCGTCACAGCCTCACGGCCGTATCTTTGGCAGAATTCCTGCATCCTCACACATCCCTGTCATCCGCCGCGCTTCTGATTTCTTCCTCATAAGACTTTTTCCGGACAAGCCTGCCTTCCTTTAATTCCATCCCTGCCTGTCCAAAATAGAGCGTCACAAAAGAGGTATTCTGGAAAATCGGATCCAATTCCACTTCCTGCACTTTCCAGTCTTTATCCTCCCCAGTCAAAGAAACCGTTTTTATCAGCTTTTTATCCTGGGAAACCGTCAGCGGGATTTGAGCCAGGCCACCCTGATCCGGTATACGGCAGGAAAATACCATCTGATATTCCCCCCGTTCCCTCACGGACAACTCCAGCATCACACGGCTTCCCTTCTGCGTTTCCAGAGTTTCCATTGGAAGAGGCGTTACCTTTTCCTGCACCGCAATCCTCACGAGCTGTGAAACGGCATCCTCTTCCTGCGCAGCGCAGGCCGCCAGACGGCGATCCAGTTCCATTTCTGCTCCCTGCATCCGCACAAATGCCGGCGTTCTGAGCAGATAACGGCAAATATTCGCCGCAGCACGCACATACTCTCCCCTGGTGACAGTTCCGTTTCGCAGACTTTCTTCCGAATTATCACGCTGAGAGTTCTCCTCCGCACAGGCCGTCACCATAAACAGATCATTCTGGGCACGAATCATGGCCGCAACATTGTGTACGCTTCCCAACCGACCCTCATCGTTTCCCTTTGCCCACCAGTCGGTCATGACGATACCGTCATATCCCCATTCCTTCCTCAGAACCGTAGTCAGCATATCATAATTGCTGGCAGACCAGAATCCGTTAATCGGATTATAGGATGTCATGATCGAATACGCGCCGCCTTCCCTCACTGCGATTTCAAACCCACGCAGATACAGTTCCCGCAGCGCGCGCTCAGAAACTACAGCTTCCACCCGATGCCGCTGATACTCCTGACTGTTGCATGCAAAATGCTTTATGGTGCCAGTGACGCCATACCGCCCCATACCGCGCAGCTGTGCAGCGGCCATCTTCCCCGTCACCAACGGATCCTCAGAAAAATACTCAAAATTTCGGCCATTCAGCGGATTTCTGTGCAGATTGATCCCCGGCCCCAATAGAGTATCTACTCGATTTTTGCGAAGCTCCAGCCCTTCCCACTCATACAGTTCTTCCAGAAGCGCTTCATTAAAGGTAGATGCCAGACACGCGCCATTCGGCATGGAAAAGGCAATGGTCCCACAGTCCATACGAATACCGCTGGGACCGTCCGCACAGCAAGCCGCCGGAATACCGAATGACTGCAGGTGCGCGGTCACTCCGCCAAAAGCACCTGCGGTTCCAGGCGTCACTTTAGGGGAACACATACCCTCCCCACGCACAATACAAAACAGATCCTCATCGGACAGCTGTGCCAGAAACATCTCCATAGATACAGTTCCTGCTTTTACATCCGACAGCTTATAACCGCGATCGCCCGTGTATGCTAGGGCCTTCGGCAGCCGTTCCTTTCTCCGTTTGGATGGTTCCGCCGTCCGGAGCGGCGTTTTCTCAAAAGTAAGCCGGAAATCCCCATCATCCGTAAGTGCAGGCTTCATCCGCGCAAACTCCGTCACCGGCGCCATCGCTTCTTCCGTCCGCTCCAGCACCACCGTCTCCTTTATGAAAACGGATCCGGACTCCGCCGCGCTGCGCACATCTGTCCCCACGTAAAATACATATTCTCCCGACTCCAGCACATAGCAGGACTTATATCCGGTCAGTCCGCCGTCATCATAGGATGCGAGCGTTCTCCAGGGGATCTCAACTGTCATCTCACAGGAGCCGCCCGGCACCAACAACTCCGTTTTTGCGAAGCCGCTAAGAACTCTCGCCGGTTTGCCGAGGACACCCTGCGGAGCCCGGCAATACACCTGCACCACTTCTTTGCCGCACCGCATGCCGGTATTGATCACCGTCACATCAACGCAGACTCCGCCCGACGTTTTCCCTTCCTTCGGCTTTTCCTGGCTGCCCTTTCCCGCAAATTCCCTGATCTGTATATTTTTCAGAGCAAAATCTGTATAAGAAAGTCCGAATCCAAACGGATACTGCACTTTCTCCTTTGCAAAGGTTTCAAAGTAACGGTATCCCACATAAATATCTTCCGCATAAATATTGCGAACTCCATCACCGTGATTTGCGGTAGACGGATAGTCCGTAATATCTCTCGCGATCGTGTCCGCCAGCTTCCCAGACGGGGAAACCGTGCCATCCAGCACATCCAGGACACCGTTTCCTCCCTCCTGACCTCCCTGCCAGATATATAAAACGGCAGCGGGTTTGCAGGCATCCACCCATTTCATATCGATAATATTTCCTACATTCAGAAGCACTACCGTACGCTCAAAAATGGAACACACAACCCGAAGCATCTCTTCCTCTTCCCCGTTCAGAAGATAGCTTCCCGCTTCCGCTTTATTGTCCTGATCCTCTCCCGCCGTCCTGCCGATCAGCACAACTGCCGTATTCGATTCTTCACGCGCTCTCCTGACCAGTTCCTCCGAAAGCGGCATTTCCTCCTGCACCCACGGTTCCATGGCCCAGCCTGCTCCCTGATCAAAAGGATGCTCTTTCAGCCATTCCTCATAATGGGCCTTCACTTTTTCATTCAAAATAAATCCGCCGTTTTCCAACGCTTCCGCAACACCCGTCACATGACTGGTATTCACCAGACCGCCGGAACCCGTCCCACTTTTATAATAATGAAACTGACTCCGCCCGAACAACGCGATCTTCTCTCCTTTTGCGAGCGGCAGAATATTTCCTTCATTGCGCAGCATGACAATCCCTTCGGCCACCGCTTCTCTCGCCTTCGCCGCGTATTTCCCTATATCAAAAATTCCGTCTGCCATATCCGTACCTCCCTGAAGATCCGTAATCTCATTATATATCAGCCGGCCGATAAAAAACAACGTCATTATTGAATTTCATGGGGAAAAATCCTGAATTTCATGGGGAAAAATCCCTGGCCCTCACAACCCTCTCAAACTTCGTTCACCATCCGGCAATCTGCCCAAAAGGAAAGAACCTTTGCCGCACAGAAAAAGGCTTTGAAAACACCTGGTCTTCAAAGCCTCTCAGAGGCGCGAACCGGATTTGAACCGGTGATAAGGGTGTTGCAGACCCGTGCCTTACCACTTGGCTATCGCGCCATTCTCTATTCTGTTTTCTGTCTGACCGAAATGACTCCGACGGGAATCGAACCCGTGTTACCGCCGTGAAAGGGCGATGTCTTAACCGCTTGACCACGGAGCCCTATGAAGCGCGGGACCGCTTCCCTAAATGAATCATCTCCCAATGACTCATGAATCTGTACTTCGGTTTCTCAGAAACCGCAACACACAGCCAGGAGCTCTTTACGCTCCCACCTCCCCCTGTTGGACTCGAACCAACGACACTGCGGTTAACAGCCGCATGCTCTACCGACTGAGCTAAG
>CANQTI010000008.1 GCA_947626725.1 uncultured Eisenbergiella sp. | reverse complement strand
CGCTCCAGTACCCGGTATAGGTGATGCTGTAGTGTTCATTGGGATCGGGAGCCGGGACGTCGTCATCCGCGGCCTCGTCCGCCGGTGCCGCCGCTTCCTCCCCCGTGTCGGCGGCAGGCGCCTCTTCCTTGGATCCGGACGCTTCCTGCGCCGGAGCGCTGCTTCCGGAACCGCCGGATTTGCCGCAGCCGGAGATCACCGTGAC
Organism: uncultured Eisenbergiella sp.; assembly: GCA_947626725.1. Taxonomy (GTDB): domain Bacteria; phylum Bacillota; class Clostridia; order Lachnospirales; family Lachnospiraceae; genus Gallintestinimicrobium. The sequence goes on along the minus strand of CANQTI010000008.1, from coordinate 19,759 downwards.
CGCCAGCAGCGCCGCACAGAGCAGCAGACTGATCAGTTTGTTACGCTTCATACCAATTTCCTCCTTTTGGTTTTTGATTTATGGACAGCGCGTTCTCCGGAAGGCTCAGATCGCTTCCAGTTCCCGGCGTTCCACACGTCTGATGCGGGTCCTCACCAGGCAGCTCCCGTCCGCCTCGCTCCCCGCGCAGTAGGCCAGCAGCAGCGCGTCCTTCGTGAAATACATCGCGCAGTAACAGTATCCGCTGGCTTCATCCGTTTCAAATGCCGTCGGCGCGGAAAAGGTCTTTCCGTTGTCCGCGCTGGAGGCGATGACCATGGGCGTCCGGCCGCCGGTAAAGACATGCCCCGGGCGCCTGCGGCCGTTATACTCCGGGATCGGGTTCCACACCGCATAGAGCTTCCCGTCGATGTCCCGCTTCATGCTCAGGGGACTGCAGGGCGAAGTGAACCGGGAAGGCTGACAGACCGTCCAGTTTTCCCCGCCGTCCACGGAAAACATCTCATACTGGACGCACAGATCCGTCCTGGCCCAGGCCCAGAGCACGCCCGGCGAAAGCTCCACCAGTCCCGGCTCCTGCAGCCCGGCCCCGCTGCCGGGCCAGGGCAGCGAACATCTGGAACGGGAGCACTGCCATGTCGCCCCGTCGTCGTCCGAATAGAAGAACATCGCCCTGGCGTTGCCGTCCATGCGTCCGTCCCCTCCCCAGGAACGGTGGCTCGCCACGGGGATCATGATCCTGCCGCTTGTGAGCCGGACGATCCGGTCATTGTTGATGACAAAAAAGTCCTCCTGGTCCGTGCATACGGTCCGTTTCCCCCAGGTCCTGCCGCCGTCCGAAGAACGGCGCAGGAAGATCTTCGTCCTGGCATAGGTGAGCCGCACCAGATAAAACAGGCCTGGCTCGCCGTTCTCCATCTGCAGAAGTCCCGGCGACATCATGTTCACGCCGCCCTCCCCTTCGCAGGTCAGGATCACCCCCTCATCCGTCCAGGTCCGTCCGCCGTCTGCGGAGCGCATCAGCGCCAGGTCCGCAAAGGCATGGTCGTTGGCAGAATCCCCCTTGAATCTGCTGTAAACGAAGATCAGCTCCCCGTTCCCCAGCTCCAGAAATGTCCCTTCGCTGTTGCGCGGATTGCCTGGCGACGGCGCGATCTCCGCAGTCATTGTGCCGAGCGTCAGAAACTGCATTCCGCCTTTCATAAGATCCCTCCTATCTGTCTGCCGCCGGGACAGCGCCCGTCCGGCGATTCTCTATGACAACGGGACGGCGCACAGCGCAGGATCGCGCTGCGGACAGTCCGCCTCCGCGGTCAGCCCTTTACGGCACCCACCATGATGCCCTTCACGAAATACTTCTGCAGGAAGGGATACACCAGGATGATCGGCAGCACCACGATCACGGTGGTGGCCGCCTTGACTGTCTCCGGATTGATGTCCATGTTCGCCCCGGCCACGTCGATCAGATTCTGAGCGTCCTTCTTCTGCATCGTATCCAGCATCCGGCGCAGAAGATACTGCAGTGTGGTCAGACTTGCCACGCTGCGGGTATAGATCATGTTGTCAAACCAGGAGTTCCACTGGCCCACGATCTGCCACAGGGATACGGTGGCCAGCACGGGCTTGGACAGCGGCATGATGATGCGGTAGAACACCTGCAGCGGGGAAGCGCCGTCGATGCTGGCCGCTTCCTCCATCCCCTTGTCGATGGAATAGAAATAGTTTCGGATGATGATACAGTTGTAGATCGTGAATCCGCTGGGCAGCACATAGACGAGAAAGTTGTTCGTCAGGTGCAGATTGCGCATGTTGATGTAAGAAGGGATCAGGCCGCCCGAGAAAAACATCGGGATCAGCAGAATGCCCGTAATGATGCGCCGGAAGGGCATCTGGTCCCTGGTCAGCGTATAGGCCGCCAGACAGGTAACGATGATATGGAAAGCCGTCCCCAACACCGTCCTGGCCACGGATATGAACATGGCGTGCACGATCTCGGAATCCCTGAAGCAGTAGGCATAGGCCTCCAGCGACCACACCTTGGGGAAGAAATTCACATGCATGTAGGAAATGTCCTGGGCCCTGGAAAAGGACCGCACGATCATATCCCAGAAGGGGATCAGGATCGTGATGCAGAACAGGATCATGAACGTGATGTTGAACACATCAAACGCCTTGCTGGCGAAGGAGCGCTGCATCTTATGCGGCTTGTACTGCTCTTCTTTGTTCTTTCTGGCCATCTTTTATCTCCCCCTTTCTCAGATGATGCGGTATTCCGGGTTGGCCTTGCGGGCGAACCAGTTGGCAAGGAGCACCAGGATCAGGCTGACCACGTTCTGGAACAGGCCCACCGCCGTAGAGAACGCGTACTGGCTGTCGATCAGACCTTTGCGGTAAACGAAGGTGGAAATAACATCGGATGTGGAATAGACCGCATCGTTGTACAGGTTGAAGATCGGATCGAAGCCGACGCTGATCAGATTGCCGATGCTCAGGATCAGCATGGTGCACATGGTGGGCATCATGGCGGGCAGCGTCACATAGAGGATCTTCTGGAACCGGTTGGCCCCGTCGATCATCACCGCGTCGTAAAGCTGGGTATCGATGCCGGAGATCGTCGCCAGATAGATGACGATGCTGTAGCCGGTATTCTTCCACAGGTTCACGATCAGGTAGATCGGAATGAACATCTTCTGCTGCACCATGAAGTACAGCGGCTTTTCAAAAATGCCCAGCCCCACCAGGACCGCGTTCACGATACCGTTGGTCGGGGAAAGCAGCTGATAGACGAAGGTGCCGACCACGACCCAGGACAAAAAATGGGGCATGTAGGTGATGGTCTGGACGACCTTTTTGAACCGCAGGTTCATCAGCTCGTTCACCATCAGGGTAAAGGCGATCGTGATGGGAAAGGATGTCACGAGCGACAGCAGGCTGATCTTGATCGTGTTCACAAGCACCCGGGAAAAATTGGGATCCGTGAACACCTTCTGAAACTGTTTGAATCCGATCCAGTCGCTCCCCCAGATCCCGCGCGCCATCTTGAAATCCTTGAACGCGATCGCGATCCCCGGCATGGGCAGATAGCTGAACAGAAACAGAATAATGACCGCTGGCAGGACGAAAAAGTAAAACGGCATATAATGCCGGATCTGTTTCCTGAGCAGCTTTTTCTTTTTGGCAGCATCTTCTTTCAATTTAGTCCCCTCCTTTTTTGAAAATGATATATTGATAATTCCAATATATTGCTTTTTCGTGAAAAACGCAATAGAAAATTGAAGAAAATTTTCATAAAACATCATTTATGAAATATTTTTGTCAATTTTCACAGAAATAATTAGTAAAAACATACAAATCAGTCCTGTTTTTGTACATTTTTCACAGCAGGATTCTCATATCCTCCTTTCGTCGGAAAAGCCCCGTCACCGGCGGCCGCGCAGCTTTGTCCCAGCATCGGCCCGCGCACGCACAGCCCCGCGGCATAGGCCATCTCCCGGAACATCCGATAGTGTCCCCGGGGGCCGGGATGGACCGCATCCCCCATGCAGGCATCGAAGGCGGCCGGATCCGCCCTGCGCAGCGCGTCGAAATTCCGGAAATGATCCACCAGGACCGCGCCGCATCGGTCCGCCGCCTGCCGGGCCGCCTCCACAAAGGGAAGCATGGCCTCGGCCCTGGGCCCTGCCTCCGGCTTTACCGGCTGAGGCGTGCGGATCACCAGCTGTCCGCCGTTTGTATGTACCAGATCGGCTATTCTGCACATGCGTTCCAGAAAGATGGCCGCATCCGTGTCAGGGAAACAGCAGTCATTGGTGCCGAACATCGCCACCACCGCATCCGCGTCCGCATACGGCGTGTAGCGGATATCCAGCCGCTCCAGGAATTCCTTCGCCGTGGCGCCGGATACACCGGTATTGATGACCGTATCGTCCGGACGGCCGAGGTCCTCCCGCACATACTTCTCCCAAAGCTGGGCCATGCTGTCAAAGCCCCTGGTATGCAGCGCGCCGTGGGTGATGCTGTCTCCGATGAACAGCCACCGCATGGGCGCATCCTTCAGCCGCAGAACGCCCGTCTGCGGAAATGTCTCTTCCTCCGGCACGAGGCGGTAACGCTTCCGGTCCTCTGCTGTCACGAGGCTGGGACGGCCCCCCACCGCTCCCAGCACCGCGTTGGCGTCCGTCAGGGGATCCTGCGCGGGCAGCCATAGAAATCCTGCCCCGATCTCCTCCGCACGCCTCTCCAGACGGCGAAGTCCGTCCGCGAACGTCCCGGCGTCCAGCGCGCCGTCCTCTTCCCCCGACAGATAGACCAGCGCAGACGGACGGTACCGGGATACCCGCTCCTCAAACTCCGCAAGCACATCCCACACCGTCAGGCCGGGCCGGGCCGTATTGAACACGAACCGCTCCCGCTCCGCCAGCGTCTCCTTCAACATGTCCCAGCGGATCACTTCCTCCACCAGGCCCGCGCAGCCGCGGAAGCAGCCGAGACGGGAAAAACCGCCCGCCGCGGCCTCGCCGCCGGTAAAAATCCAGCGTTTTCCTATATCACTGGTAAAAATATTCGTTATTTTCATCAAATCTCTCCCCCTGATTGATGAATGTTTCAGGCAATATGAATAACCTGTACTCATTATTACATGAAACCTTTGAAATTGCAATACATTTTGAAAATAATTTTGATTTTAAATCTAAAAATGAAAAAAATTTTATTTCGTGACAAAACGAGAGAAAATGCCGCCCCCATCTGTGACAGCATCGGGAAAGCGTTATCCCGGAAGGAAACGGGCAGCAATATGTGTGATGTCCAACAAAAAAAGCCCCGCCGCAGCGGAGCCTCTTTCTCTCATTCTTATCCTCTGATCTGCCCGTTTCCGCGGACCGCATATTTATAGGTGGTCAGTTCCTTCAGCCCCATGGGCCCCCTCGCGTGCAGCTTCTGGGTGCTGATGCCGATCTCCGCGCCGAACCCGAACTCAAACCCGTCCGTGAAGCGGGTGGAGGCATTGACATAGACGCAGGCAGCGTCCACGCCTGCCAGAAACTTTTCCGCGTTCTCCGCATTCTGCGTCAGGATCGCGTCGGAATGCTTCGTGTTGTACCGGTTGATATGGGCGATGGCCTCCTCCACGCTGTCCACGGTCTTCACGGAAATGATGTAATCCAGATATTCCGTGCCGTAATCCTCCTCCGTGACAGGCGTGCAGCCGTCGATCACCTCTCTCACGCGTTCGTCGGCCCGGATCTCCACATGCTTTTCCCGCAGAGCCGCCGCCAGCGCCGGAAGCAGACGCTGCCGGATCTTCTCATGGACCACCAGGGATTCACAGGCGTTGCAGACGCCGATCCGCTGTGTCTTGGCGTTCAGGATGATCTTCACGGCCATATCGACGTCGGCGCTCTCATCCACAAAGATATGGCAGTTGCCCGTACCGGTCTCGATGACCGGGACCGTTGCGTTCTCCACCACGGCGCGGATCAGCCCCGCGCCGCCCCGGGGGATGAGCACATCCACATACGCCTTCATGCGCATGAAACGCTCCGTCACCGTCCGGTCCGTGTCCCGGATCATCTGGATGGCGTCCGGCGTGATCCCCTCCGCCGTCAGCGCATCCCGCAGGACCGTTTCGATGGCGGCGTTGGAACGGATGGCGTCGCTGCCGCCCTTTAAGATGACCGCGTTTCCCGTCTTGAAGCAGAGGCCGAAGGCGTCCGCCGTCACGTTGGGACGGGACTCATAGATGATGCCGATGACGCCCAGCGGGACGCGCCGCTTTTCGATTTCCAGGCCGTTGGGCCGGGTGAAGGTCTCCATTACCTCCCCCACCGGGTCCGGCAGATCCGCAATCTGGCACAGGCCCTCCGCCATAGCGCCGATCCGCTCCTTCGTCAGCGCCAGCCGGTCCAGCATCGCCGGACGCATGCCGGCCGCCCTTCCTGCCTCCAGATCCAGCGCATTGGCCGCCAGCAGCTCATCGGCGCGCCCGTTAAGCGCCTCTGCCGCCGCCCGCAGCGCTCGGTCCTTCTGCCCGGTGGTGAGGGCCGCCAGCGCGTATTTGGCCATAACGGCTCTCTTCCCCATTTCAGACAATTTGTCTTCGCCATCGATAATTTCCACTTTGATTTCTTCACGCATACATACTTCCCTCACTTGTGCCACTCGCTTCTTCCGCCATTCGTGCGGTATCAATATCCTTTTCGAATCCGAAGAATCTCTTATGCCCTATTCATCTGTAAGCACCAGGTCCATTTCGATGTCATGGGGACGGGACGGAATCCATTCCTCCCTCTGACAGGCATAACACAGGCCGACCAGGTATGGGCGCTGTCCATTTCCCAGGCCAGTCTGCCCTGTGCCGAAATACCGGTCATAATAGCCGCCGCCGTATCCGATCCGATGACCGCTCCGGTCAAAAACGGTTCCCGGCACCAGGACCAGCGTTTCCTGCATCCCTTCCGCTTCGAAGCGTTTTGCTCCCTCCATCGGCTCCAAAATGCCCCGAAAGCCGGGCTTCAGCTCCTCCAGTGCATGGATCCGATAGAAATCCATGTCCTTTCCGCATACTCGCGGACAGTATACGGCCTTTCCGTCCTCCAGCGCCCTGCGGATGATAGCCCGGGTATCGGTCTCCGTTCCATAGGAAACATAGCTCAGCAGAACGCCGCACCGTCTATACACGGGCAGAGAATATAACCTTTCGGCGATGATATGCCCGGCTTCACGCCGCTGTACGGCGGAGAGCCGGCTGCGCCTGCGAAGGCCTTCCCTGCGCAGCAGCCGGATCTTTTCATCCCATCCAGCCATACCGTCCGCGCTTTCCTCTGCCCCGTTCCCACCGGATTCAATGCGTATGCCGTTTTCCGCCATATTTTTCTCCCAGATTTTCCAACGTGCCATCCTCGTTCTCAATGGTGATCTGATCGAGCTGGCTTCTGACATTGGCCCGCACATTGGCGATAAATTCCTTCCGAAGCAGCTGCTGCTCCGCCCTTTCCTCCGGCGTCAGCCCTTCCGGCGACTTCGATTTGTGATACAGCTCGTTGATTCGTTTCAGTTTTTCGTCTGCTGTCGCCATGCATCTCCTCCTTTCTTATTTTTCCATCCGGTCACGCGCCGTTTCCGTGTTTGTCATGTACCATGGCCAGGAACGCCGGCAGATCGAATTCTTCCTCACGGTTGGCCGCAAACAGTGTCCCGTAATTCCGGCCATCCATGATGCGGTGAATGATCCGGATATCGCTGCTGTTGGCGATGATCATGTCCGCGCCGCTTTTTGTGGCAATCTGGGCCGCGATCAGCTTGGTGGACATGCCTCCCGTCCCCACGCCGCTTCCGGTGGAGGACTTGCCCATTTCCAGCAGCCTTTCATCCAGCTTTTCCACCAGCTCCACAAACCGGGCGTCCGGGTTGCGGCGGGGATCGTCCGTATAGAGCCCGTCGATGTCGGACAGCAGAATCAGGAGATCCGCGCCGATCATGGAGGCCACCACGGCGGACAGCGTATCGTTGTCGCCGATCTCAATCTCATGGGTGGCAACCGTATCGTTCTCATTCACGATGGGGATGACGCCCATGGCGAACAGCGCCTCAAAGGTATTCTGCGCGTTGGTGCGGTTCATCTCATTGTCCACCGTCTGACGGGTCATCAGGATCTGCGCCGCCACCTGATTGTATTCCGCGAAAATTTTCTGATAGGTCATCATCAGGCGGGCCTGTCCGATGGCCGCGCAGGCCTGCTTGACGGCGATGGGATTGTCCTGCGGCGCCGTCCCGGATAGATTCACCGCCTTGCGCCCCTGGGCAATGGCGCCGGAAGTCACCAGCGTCACATCCTTTCCCTGATTTTTCAGATTGCACAGCTCCCGCACCAGCACTTCCAGCCGGATATAATCCAGATCCCCTGTCTGCGCATGCTGCAGTGAAGAGGAACCGATCTTCACCACGATGCGCTTCTTGTCCCTCAGCCCTTCCCTGATATGTCGTTCCATTTGTATTCTCCTGCGTAAATTTTGCTCCGTCCCGCCGGCGGACCCATCGCTGGCGGCCTCTTGCGGCGGTCTGCCTCCCGGCGCCCGCCTGCAGCGCAGCCCGTCTATCTGGGCTGCAGTTCTATCGGCGCATACTTGGCGATGATGGCCTCTGCCACCCGCATGCCGTCCATGGCCGCGGAGGTGATGCCGCCCGCATAACCGGCCCCTTCTCCGCAAGGATACAGGCCTCTTAAATTGGACTGGAGTGCTGCATCCCGGCAGATGCGCACCGGAGAAGAAGTCCTGCTCTCTATGCCGCAGACCAGCGCGTTCGCGTCATCAAAGCCCGGAATGATCTGTCCGAACCGTTCCATGCCCTCGCAAAATGCCCGGTATATCGGTTCCGGCAAAAGAGAAGCCACATCCGCGAATTGCCAGCTTCCCCGGATACAGGGCATGAAATCCGCTCCGATTCGTCCAGCCGTGGATCGGTCGGAAAAATCTCCGTAACGCTCCACGGGGACGCGGCCTCCGCCCGTCCGAAACGCCAGCTCCTCCAGCCTTCGCTGAAAGGCGATGCCCGCCATGGGACCTTTGGCACCGTAATCCTGCGGCGTGACGGAAACGATGACGGCGCTGTTGGCGTTAGCGCCGTCTCTGGCATGATCGCTCATGCCGTTGGTCACGAGCCGTCCCGCTTCGCTGCTGGCGTTGATCACCCAGCCGCCCGGACACATACAGAAGGAATAGACGCCTCTGCCGTTTCCCGCCCTGGCGGTGAGCTTATAGACCGCCGGCGGCAGGTGCTTCGGATTTTTGACCGCATACTGTGCCTCGTTGATCAATGTCTGGGGATGCTCCACCCGCAGACCCACAGCGAACTCCTTTGCCTGCATTTCGGCTCCCAGACCGAGGAGCCAGTCAAATGTGTCCCTGGCGCTGTGCCCCGTGGCCAGCACCACTGCCTGGGCGGGCAGCGTCGATCCATCGGCGAGCAAAACGCCCGTGACCCTCCCTTCCGAAAGGCAAAGGCCGTCTGCCCGGCAGCAAAAGCGCACCTGACCGCCCCGTTCCAGGATTCGGCCGCGCATCCGTTCGATCACCTGGGAAAGCACGTCCGTGCCGATGTGGGGCTTCGCCTCGTATAAGATATCCTCCGGCGCGCCGTTTTCCACGAAGATGGACAGCACCTTTGCGTTCCGTCCCTCCCGGTCCCGGATCAGCGTGTTCAGTTTGCCGTCAGAAAAAGTCCCGGCACCGCCCTCCCCGAAGGAAACATTGGATTCCGGATTTAACTGCCCTGTCTCCCAGAAGTGTTCCACATCCTTCCGCCTTGTACGCACGTCCGCTCCCCGTTCCAGCACGATGGGCCGATAGCCGCGCTCCGCCAGAAGCCAGGCACAGAACAGCCCGGCCGGACCGCTCCCGACAATCACCGGCGGCGAGGACAGCTGCTGTGTCCCGCAGTCCGGACAGCGATATTCCACACGCTCCGCCAGAGAAATGTTAGGGTCATGGCAGCGCGCCACGCACTTCTTTTCAGAGATTCCTGCCGTTTCCACATCCACCGCATAGGAATAGAAGATCTCCGGCTTTTTTCTGGCATCGATGGAACGCCTGCGAACGGTGAGACGGACGATCTGTCCCGGTTCAAGCCGCAGTGTCTTTTCCGCCTTTTTCAAAAGTGCCTCTGCCCCGTGATCGCAGGGCAGCTTCAACTGCTGAATTCTGATCATGTTCTGTCATCCTCTGCCGCGTGTCGGCCCGCGATGACGCCGCTGGTCCAGGCCCACTGCAGATTATATCCGCCGCAGCGCCCATCCACATCCAGCATCTCCCCGCACAGAAACAGCCCCGGAACCTTCTTCGCTTCCAGATGATCCGACACCTCATCCAGCGAAACGCCGCCCGCACACACCTGTGCCTGACTGATTGGGTTGGCTTCGATCACCGTCACCGGGAAACGGCGCATCAGGCCAAACAGGGCAAAGATACGTTCCTTTGTTTCTTCTCCCACCAGATCCTCGGCCGCGAGCCCGCACTGCTTCATGAGAACCTTTGCCGTTTTCTGAGCCACCATCCCTGCGGCCATCGTCTGCACGCGTTTCCCCTGACAAAGCCGGAACTGCCTTACGCACAGCGTCTCCCACTGCTTTGGCGCATACTCCGGCAGGAAATCCAGAAACGCCGTCACACGGGCGCCGTCACGCAGCGCAGCGGCCGCATAACGGCTGCACTGAAAAACGGGGATGCCGGAAATGCCGTAATCCGTCAGCTGCAGCTCTCCGTTCTCCCGCCAGACTTTTTCCCGGATCCCCGTCTGTACATGCAGCTCTATCTGAGAGATACAGCGCACCCCCGCCAGGGCCTTCCAAAATCCCCCCTCACAGCGCAGCGCTCCGAGGGCCGGCATAAGCGGAATCACTGCAAGTCCCAATTCCCGCACAAGCGCAAAACCGTCCGCAGCATTTTTCGGGACCAGCCCCGCTGCAGTGCCGCAGGCCAGGATCAGACTGTCAAAGCAGAACTCCTCCGCCCCGGCAGATATGTAAAAGAAGCGCTCCCGCCGGATGCGCTCAACCCTGCAGCTGCAGACGATGCGCACGGCGTTCCGGTCCAGTTCTTCCTCCAGTGCTCCCAGAACGGCCCCCGCCTGCATACTGCGGGGATAAAGGTATCCGTTCCGGTCCGTCAGCAGAAGGCCGCAGCTTTCAAAAAAGCGAAGGGTTTCCTTTACGCCGAACTGTTCAAAAAAGGCAGGCAAACGAAAGGCGCATCGGCTCCTGTAATCCCGCACGGCCTGAAAATCCAGATTGGACAGATTGCATCTGCCGTTTCCAGTGGCCAGCAGCTTTTTCCCGATCTTCTCCTGTCTCTCCAGCAGGGTGACAGAGCAGCCCGCCCTTGCGGCGGCAATGGCCGCGGCCATGCCGGAGGCCCCGCCTCCGATCACCCCGACTCTCTTCGATCCTTTTTCCATTCGCTGCACTAACTCGCTTTCTGTCTGAAAATGAGGACCTTTCCTTCCATCCGCTGCCGCGCTTTTCCGTCAAAGGCCTATTGCCTGGTCCCATTCGTTTCGTCTTATCCATCCGCACTCAATAGAATACTACGAAGCAGCGTATGTGACAAGAAATTTTTCCAGTTCCGCACGGGTGATCTGCTTTTTCCCGTTCAAAACGGCGTTTCTAAGCTCCCCCGAAAGCTTTCGCCCATCGATATCGGTGCGCTGATAAACGCTCCCGTCCTCCTCAAAAATGACGACTTTGTTTTCCTCCAGCATCAGGTAAAAAAAATCCGGTACGGTTTTCTGCCGGTACCCCTTTGTCAATACGACGCATTCCGGCGAAAAAGATTCCACCTCCAGGAATTCAAATCCTGCCTCCCGCTCCCGAAGCGTGATGCCCTGCGGATCCTCCTGCATCAGACGGACAAACTGCTCCCTGTTCATTCCCACATACTTTTCCGGCATCCGGACCTCTTCTTCCCGCTCCGAACCGGAATCCATATCGCGGATACGAACCAGCAGGCGGGTGTCTGATGTCACGACCTGTTCCGCAAAGGAAACCGGAATCGCCTCCTGCCCGCCGTCAGACTCTGCTGCCACTTCCTTCGGCACGCTGTACCAGAGCCCCGGATAAAAGAAATCCAGATATTTGATATGCCCGTAAACACCCGCACAAAACAGCGCGCAGGAATAAAAAAAAAGGCTGATCTTTTTCATACGGCGCAATTTTCTCACCTCACAAAAAGTATCAGCCTTTTCCCGCTTTCTTATTCCAATCAGGACACGCTTTCCATCATGTTCCGTTTCCTTTGGAGGACCGAAATCGGCACCTTCTTTTGAACTGTCAAAGCAGCCGCAGCGCGTGTGCGACAGCGATCAGCGCTTCTCCGCCCGGAAATGCGTTCAGTTCCCTGGGCGTCGCCCCTTTTAACAGGAGTACAACTGCGCAATAGGCCGCAAATCCCAAAACAGTGCTGACGCAGGCGCAGAGAATCGCCGGCGCCTTCTGCAAAATCACAAGACCGAACAGCGCACAGATCCCAGCCATCACCAGGCCGCCTACCAACGGCGCCAAAAAGATACGGATCCAGTTCACGCGCATTTTTGCCTGTCTGGAAACGCACAGATAGCACAGCACACAAAGGGTCAGAAGAAGGATGATATTGGCAAAAACTGCCCCCCGGACACCCATCTTTAAAAGGGAAATAAGGACGTAGAGCGCGGCCGCGTACACCGACAGAGAAATTGCCATTCCTGCCGCAAGCATCCCCATCATGTCCATGCTCAGCATCACAGCACCCAAAACCGCAGCCAGTCCGAAAAGGACAAGGGCAATACTTTCCAGACGCATCAGACTCTGGGCCAACGCATTGTCACTGTCCCGGAAAAAGACCTCCAGAAAAGGCCTGGCCAATACCAGCAGCGCCACGGCAAACGGAACTGTCAAAAGCAGCATACTGCGCAGCGAAATCATGCAGCGCTCTCTGAGCCGCTTCTGGTTACGCTGCAGATAACTGACCTTCATGCCTGGCTGCATGTATTTGGCGAACAGAAGCGCCATCAGGGCCGGTCCCAGGAAAAGGGCCGCACTCTTTCCGGCGTAAGTTCCCCATTCCAGCAGCGCGCCGGAGGAAACCGTTCCGTTCTCCCCGGAAAAACGGAAGAAAAAGCAAGCCTGCACAACGCCCGCAATTCCCAGGAACAAAAGGGGCAGGGCCGTTGGAAGCGAAGTGATCAAGGCGGCGGACATCTGTTGTCCCAGGGGTTCAGGCTGGGATGGCATTGCCATCTGAACCCGTTCCCGGATCACGGAGTGTCTGGAAATCCAGAGAATCACCGCAGCCACCATTCCGAGAACTGCGGAGAAGGTGAGGGAGACCGCTCCGCCGACAGCACCGTAAGCGGGACCGTACTGCGCATCCTGCAGAAGAGCCCCCACCTTCTGCCCATATTCGGCGAAGGGACGGGCAAACAGGGTGCTGGAGATGAACAAGGATAGACAAAAGAAGATTTTCACAAGACCGGCCGCGGACAGACAGCCGAAGCCGTCCAGCCCTCCCGCCAGTACTGTCATGATCACCAAACAGCAAAGCGCGGGCGCCATCACACGAAGCGCCATAGACGCCAGAGGAACACGGAACCCACTTCCTGTCAGGAAACCGCTCAATAGGAATAAGACCAGCGCGCATAAAACGGAAAGCAAAAAGCCCGTGAGAAAAGCGGAGCGTACCGCACGCCTGGCATCCCTTTCCCTCCCGCGTTCCAGCCGGTTTACCACCATTGCGGAAACCGCTTCATACAATCCGGCCAGTATCGGCGCCGCGGGGAGAAAAAACCAGCAGAATGCGGAAGAATAATAACTGCTTCCCCACTCTCCGTATACGGAAGTAAGTCTTGCCTGCCATAAACAGGTCAAATAAGCTGCCAAAACAGCCGCTCCCGCGACAAAATTTTCCGGCAATTCTATTCGCCGTCGGTTCTTTTTCCCGCCTTTTTTTCTTATGTTCATGCGAAAATCCCCATTCCTTTTTGCTCGTCCGCACCCGATCCCGGCTGGACCGATCCGCAGTTCACTCGGATACATCCGTCCTTTCTCTTGAAATACCGAGTTTTTTCAGAATTTCTTCCTGTTTTTCTTCCATGACGGCGGCATCCGCAGGCGCCATATGATCATAGCCGCACAAATGCAGCGCGCTGTGCGCGATCAGAAAGGCGAATTCCCGTTTCACAGAATGTCCGTATTCGGCCGCCTGTGAAAAAATTCTGTTCGCCGACAGAATGATGTCTCCCAGGATCAGTTCCCCGCTGTCCGGCTGAAAATAATCAGCCTCGCTTTCTTCCACCGGTGCGAAATCCGCGGGCCGCAGAAAGGAGATATTGGGAAAACTGAGCACATCCGTCGCAGCATCGATTCCTCTGTATTCCAGGTTGAACTTCCGGATCTCTTCCTCGCCGGTAATGAGTATATTCACTTCCGTTTCATAAGGGCACGCTTCTTCATCCAGTACAGCTTCCACCACTTGACCTGCAAGCTGCGCCGTATCAAAAGGGAAACGCACGCCCGATTCGTTTTCCACGTTGAACGTCATTTGTCATTTCTCCGTTTCCGCGCTCCGATTTCCCGCGGCCCCGTCTCCTGCCGCCCGACAGCCCTTCTTTCCAGCGCACGGGCCTCCCTCGCCTCATAGGCCTCATAAGCCTGCACGATCTTCTGGACAAGAGGATGCCTGACCACATCACGGCTTGTCAGTCTGCAGAACGCGATATCCTCTATCCCGGACAGCACCCTGATGGCCACGTCCAAGCCGGACAGCGTTCCAGGCGCCAGATCCTTCTGGGATGCATCTCCCGTAATCACCACCTTGGAGCCAAAACCAATCCGGGTCAGAAACATCTTCATCTGCGCCGGCGTGGTATTCTGCGCTTCATCCAGGATAATATAGGCATTCTCCAGCGTACGCCCTCTCATGTACGCAAGCGGTGCCACTTCAATCAGGCCTTTCTCCATGTTCTTTAGGAAAGTCTCCGCACCCATGATCTGATATAGCGCGTCATAGAGCGGCCGGAGATAGGGATCTACCTTGCTCTGCAGATCTCCCGGCAAAAATCCGAGGCGCTCTCCCGCTTCAATCGCGGGACGGGTCAGGATAATCCGCTCCACCTCATTGTTTCGGAAAGCGGTGATCGCCATGGCCATGGCGAGGTACGTTTTGCCGGTGCCTGCCGGCCCCAATCCGAAAACGATCATTTTGTTTCGGATTGCATCCACATATTCTTTTTGCCCCAGCGTTTTGGGCTTGACGGGTTTTCCGCTCACCGTGTGACAGATGAGATCTTCATCGATCTCCAGCAGCGCATTATTCTGATTTTCCATGCTCATCGCGATCGCGTAATCCACATTTTGTTCCTGAATCTGGTTCCCCCTCTGGGAAATCCTGTACAGTTCCCGAAGCACAGCACAGGCCCTTTCCACAGAAACGGCCTGTCCGCTGACCCGAACTACGCCGTCCCGTGTTACGATACTGACCTGGAAAGCCCGTTCCAGTTTCTTGAGAAAAAGATCGAACTGACCGAACACATTTCGAATGTGTTCGGTTTCCATATTCAGCAGCTCTTCCTGATATTCCATATCATGGTCAAATATCGCACACAGCCGCGATACTATTCTCCCGTCTGTAATATGACAGAGACAGCGCTGTTCATGCCGCCGTTTCCGATTCTGTCTCGGGTACAGCCCCAACCGGCCGCAGCGTCACCGCCTCTTCCAGCACGGTCAGTCGTCCCTCTAAAAAAAGGGCCTCCCCTTTTTCTATTATTTTAACATCTTTTTGTATAATGTGTACCCCTTTTTCTTCCAAACCTGAAATAAATTTTTGAAAATTCGCATCCAGCAGCCTTTTGGCACTTTCGGCATCATAGACGGCATCCACAGGCAAGTATTCCCGGCAGATCACAGAGCCTGTAAACATCGGAAGATCGATCTGTCCGAGCAGCCGAACTCTTTCCTGCTGAATCACCTCATCATATCTCAAAAAGCTGCATTTCCGGAACGGAAAGACATACCGTCTGTTGAACAGAGAAAAGAAGAAAAACTTTTTTTCCCTTCCGGTATAATTTTTATACGTATAGAAAAATGCCTGTTTCAAAGATACCGTTCCTTCGTATTCCAACAGAATGTCCCCGTCCGCTGCGGTTCTCTGCCATTCCCGGACCGTGCCGTCGTCATTGGTCACAGGTACCAGCCCGCTGATCAGGATATCTCCCTTTTCCACATGATCCCCCTGTTTCACCTGAGGGACCCCAGACCGGGTGAGAATGCTGGAAACAACGCCGGACCGTGCGGCGACCAGATCCGCCCCATCAGAAAAGAGGTTTTCATTTTCCTGAAGTTCCTCCCGTGTCGGCAGCTCATTTTCCTTCAGCTGAACAGTGATTCTGCATCCGTCCACGCGCACAGAGGTCCATGTGACCTGGGGGAACGTCTCCCGAAGCGCCGCTTCCAACAGCTCTGTATTCAGTACAGATTTCCGCGTTCCATAATCCACCCCGTTTTCATTCAGAAAATCGGTCAGCTCATCATTCGTGATCCTCTCATTTCCCACGAAATCGATGGCCCAGACAAAACGGGACATGACTGACAGAAATATAAAGCAGCACAGGATCCCTAAGAAAAAGATTTTCCGTTTTGCCGCATCCCGCATAAAAAAAGGCAGCCCGTGTCTCTCCAGAACGGCCACCCTGGTTTTTGTCTTTTTCACGATATCCCGGATCGCGAAATAATCGGACAGGCAAAGGAACATGGTATAGCACCCGCCGCTTCCGGAAAGGCCCCATAGAACGATTCCCCTGTTCGTGCATAAATTCATGAAACGCTCCGGCGCATATCCCCAGACACGGATTTTCACAAAGCCCTTCAGCCATCGGATGATTCCTACCATACTGCCTCCCTAGAGATATCGGATTTCGCTGATTTTTCCTTCGATCTTCATGTCATCATTGGTATAATAGGAAATATTCAGGCAACGGCCCGATACGGCGATCCGGCAGGTCTTCCCCTGAAGCATGATACAGCAATCCGTATACTCCAGAATGCCCCTGTAGTTTTCTACCAGCACCTGGTCGTTCCCGATCACCGTGACGATGGAGGCCCCCATCATCATATCCCTGGGCAGGCGCAGGGACTCCACCAGAAGTTCCTTGGCGCTCTTTTCCCTTTCGTTTCCGTCCGTTTTTCTGTCTGTTCGCTTTCTCATGCTCTCATTCTATGACGCAGCCCTTTGCAATATGCCAGCGTATACCCGCCCCCGGAAGTGTCAATGGCCGCCGGCGCCTGGGCGCACAGAGAATGCGAAGTCCCCTTTTCATGCCATGGAGACGAGACAATGGCAGCCATGGAGGGCCGCTCCCCGACATGGCTGCCGTCCATGGCTCGTCGGAATGTCCGGCATGACGGGGCGAGCATCTCTGTGCGCCCAGGCGCCGGCGG
The DNA here is from genome assembly GCA_947626725.1 of uncultured Eisenbergiella sp. GTDB lineage: Bacteria > Bacillota > Clostridia > Lachnospirales > Lachnospiraceae > Gallintestinimicrobium. The sequence goes on along the minus strand of CANQTI010000008.1, from coordinate 2,796 downwards.
CCATTGACGCTTCCGGGGGCGGATGCCGGGGGCTGCAAAACGGACGCGGTTCATTTGTGATAGGGTTCATTGCGGGAAATACGGAATGCGCGGTAGATCTGCTCCAGAAGGATGACGCGCATGAGCTGATGGGGAAAGGTCATGTCGGAAAAGCTCAAAAGCGAATCGGCCCGCCGGAGCACATCCGGATGCAGGCCGAGGGAGCCCCCGATGACAAAACAGATATCGCTGTTTCCGGAGACGGTCAGCCGGTCCAACCGCCTGGAAAAGGCGACACTGTCCAGCTTCTCGCCTTCGATCGCCAGCGCGATGCAATAGCAGTCAGGCCGAATACGGGACAAAAGCCGGGCCGCTTCCCGCGCTTTGATCTGCTCCGCCATGAGATCGGACAGGTTTTCCTCCGTTTTCTCATCGGCGACCTCCAGCAGTTCCAGCCTGCAGTAACGGCCCAGCCTTTTTTCATATTCAGATACCGCCTCCCGGTAAAAACGCTCTTTCAGCTTTCCTACGGATAAGACTGTAATTTTCATACATCCTCGAATATCTTCGTATACATCTCGTCGGCGAAATGGTCGAGAAAAGCTTCTTCCAGGCCATCAAACTGTTCCCGCAGCAAAGTCTTCACCTGTTCCATGCGCCGAAAATATAACAGTTCATCCGACAACTCCTCAGCTTTGCAGTTTTGATCCAGCCGAACGGGATCGATTTGCTCCAGACAAAAAGCTGTCATGGCCTCTCTGAGCCGTTTTTCCTGCTTCCCTTTTTCGGCCAATTTTTTGGCAGACCGCAGGGAAAGCACACCCAGTACGAGAAAAACGGCAAACAGCCCTCCCATTACAAAATAAGTGATATAACGCGCGGTGGAGGCCAGCCGGATCGGCAAAAAACCGAAGCCCATGGCAATGAGCGCAGCCAATCCAATTCCGCCTACAGCGATCAACGTATACGCGCCCGATCTGTATTCCGCGGCCTTCACGGCAGCATCCTCATACACAGACGGCAGTTCATCCTGGGGGGTTTTTGCTTCTGTATCCTCAGAAATTTCAGCATCCGCCTCCGACATTTCCGCATCCAGGGCTTCCGGGCTCTCTGCGAAATTTTCCCCCGCCTCTTCGTCAGGATATGCTTCAACAGCATATTCGTACGGTAAGCTTTCCTCCGTCGAAGCGGCGGCATCATCCAGGGAGGGCACCAGTTTGGACCCACAATCCGCGCAGACCTCGATGCCCTCCACATATTCCACTTTACATTTCGGACACCAGGGCATACTCAGTTTCCTCCCTTACCGGAAAGATACTCGTCAATTCCTCTGGCACCTGCCCGTCCGGCGCCCATGGCCAGGATCACGGTCGCGGCCCCGGTAACAGCGTCTCCGCCCGCGTAAACGCCTTCCTTGCTGGTCTGCCCGTTCTGCTCATCGGCAACGATGCATTTCCACTTGTTGACCTCCAGTCCCTCCGTCGTGGAGGAAATCAGCGGATTGGGCGAAGTCCCCAGCGCCATGATCACCGTATCCAGCTCCAGTGTGAACTCCGAACCCGGCACCGCCACAGGACGTCTTCTTCCGGAGGCATCGGGCTCGCCCAGCTCCATACGGATACAGGTCATCCCTTTCACCCAGCCCTTGTCGTCCACAAGGATCTCGACCGGATTGGTCAACAGATCGAAGATGATGCCCTCCTCTTTGGCATGATGCACCTCCTCCACCCGCGCCGGCAGCTCTTCTTCGCTTCTTCTATAGACAATATGCACCTCGGCTCCCAGCCGGAGCGCCGTCCGCGCGGCATCCATGGCCACATTGCCGCCGCCAACCACGGCGACCTTGCTGCTCTTCATGATGGGCGTGGGCGCATCTGTCCGAAATGCCTTCATCAGATTGCTTCTGGTCAAATATTCATTGGCTGAAAAAACGCCGTTCGCGTTTTCCCCCGGAATTCCCATGAATTTGGGCAGCCCCGCACCGGAACCGATGAACACGGCGGAAAAACCTTCCTCAGACAGAAGCTGATCGATGGTGACGGATTTCCCGATGATCACGTTGGTCTCAATTTTGACTCCCAGCGCTTTCACGTTTTCGATTTCTTTTTTCACAACGTCTTCCTTAGGCAGACGGAACTCCGGAATGCCGTAAACCAGAACACCGCCCGGCTCATGGAGCGCCTCAAAGATCGTCACATCGTAGCCCAGCTTCGCCAAATCGCCCGCGCAGGTCAGTCCCGCAGGGCCGGACCCGATGACCGCGACCTTCTTTCCCTTTTTCTCCGCGGCGCCTTCCGGTTTGATGCCCGCTTCCCTGGCCCAGTCCGCTACAAAACGTTCCAGTTTGCCGATGGAGATAGGCTCCCCCTTGATCCCGCGAATGCACTTGCCCTCACACTGACTTTCCTGCGGGCAGACACGGCCGCAGACTGCCGGAAGCGCGCAGGAAGCGCTGATGATCTGATAAGCGCCCTCTATGTCATTTTCCTTTACCTTCCCGATGAAGCCAGGAATATCGATAGCGACGGGGCAGCCCTTGATGCACTGCGCGTTGCGGCAGCCGATGCACCGTTTTGCCTCTTCCAGAGCCTCTTCTGCGTTGTAACCGTAACATACCTCTTCAAAATTGGTGGCGCGCACTTTTGCGTCCTGTTCCCGGACGGGCACCTTTTTCAATACGTCTCCCATATGAACCTCTCTTTCTCATCCTTCGCAGTTACCGCAGCCGCCGTGATGGGTATCTCCCTCCTGTGCCGCCAGAAACGCTCTTCCTTCCTGTGTCTTGTACATGAGCTGACGCTGCATGGCCTCGTCAAA
>CANQTI010000007.1 GCA_947626725.1 uncultured Eisenbergiella sp. | reverse complement strand
CGCGATGCATCGGTTTCCTTCTATAATATAAACAGATCGTTTCAAAGCATGTCCCGCGCTCCCGATCACGAAAAACAGGACAGACAGTCCCACTCCTCTTTCGAATTGGGTCACAGCAGGGCAAACGACGTCAGCTGGGCTCCCCTCCGCTTCTGCACGGGATCACAGCAGGGTGAATGATTTCAGATGCGCCCCGCTGCCCCGGAATGTGAAGTACAGGGCGTGTACGCCGTCGGGAATGGCGATGGGCTGTTCGGCCCGGAACGTGTGCCAGATGTTCCAGCTCTCCACCGGGATCTCACCCAGCACCGGGCCGTCCCATGCCGTCCTGACCTCGACCCTGCCGTGCATATAGCCGCGCGCGGTGACCGCTACATCCCGGACGTCCCTGCAGTCAAAATATTTGAAGCCGACAGTGACGCCGTCGCAAATCCCGGCCACATAGCCAATCTCCCGGTCGCCGTCGCGGCCGTCCTGGACGATCCTCGCATTGCCGAAGCCGTCCCCGTTTCTGTTGAAAAGATTGCAGGCCAGATATGCGGGATACTCTCCCTTCCCGACCAGCGGCCCGCCGTTCAGCCCGCAGGAGGTCAATTCTGCCTGCGGGATCCTTCCGTCGGGAAGCACCTCAATCCTTTCGGCGCAGCCCTGCCTGGAGAACCAGGTCCCGTTGGTCTGACGGTGATAAAAAATATACCATTCGCCGTTTATCTCCACAATGCTGCCGTGATCGTTGCCGATATTGCTGACGTTCATCTGCGCGGGTTTGTAGGACGAGATGCCGATATCGCCGTTGGAAACGAGGACGCCGCCGTACTGAAAGCCCTCCCGCGGAGATTTGGATACGGCATAGCAGAGCTCGTGCATGACCTGCGAGGAATAGATGAAATAATAAGTATCCCCGATCTTCCGGATGGACGGCGCCTCGAAGAAAGCGTGCCCCTCGAATCCGGTGCCCTGTGCGTACATACAGCCCGGCGCAATGATCACGGGAGCCTCCGCGACCGTCAGCATGTCCTCCCCCAGAACGGTGGCCTGCGCGCCGGTGCGGGAGCGGTCCCCCTGCCCGCAGAACCCGGTATAGAGATAGGTCCTGCTGCCCTCGGTGAGAACGCCGGGGTCGAACTGCGGCTCGTCCCCCTCCCGTTCGCCCAGAAGCGTGCCGTCGGGATAATGGACATAGCCCAGGAACTCGTACCGCCCGGCGGGCGTATCGCATACCGCCACCGATACTACGGACACCTTGTCCAGGACATAATAGAGATAATATCTGCCGTCGGGTCCCACCGTCACATCGGGCGCATAGAGGCACATCCTGCCGTCGGGATTCAGGGGATCCGAAGTCTTCGGATAGATGACGCCCTCATAGCGCCAGTCCCCCAGATCGTCCACCGGCGCGGACCAGCACACGTAGTCCCCCATGCAGAAGACATAGCCGTTGTAAAAATCGTGGGAGCCGTAGACGTAGACCCGGTCTCCGAACACATAAGGTTCTCCGTCCGGAATGTATTCCCAGGACGGCAGATACGGATTAAAAGCCTGTTTTTTCATACAGATCTCCCTTCCCGATGCGAGGCTGCGGCTCAGACCGTTCGAGGTTCCTTTCGAAGGCTGACCCGCTCAGCGCTCCTCTCCCGGATCCGTCCGTTCGATCTTTCTTTCGCGGATCCGTCCGCCGCATCGGATTTTCTTCATGATACCAGAATTCCGATCAGAAAACAATCTTTCCGCACTTTCTTGACTGCTGCAATTTTTCATGTCTACTTTTTTGACAGCTGCATAGTGAAAAAATGCCGCTGATATCTACTTTTGAAAAACAATAATCATTAAAACTGTGGCTCATGTCCACTTTTAAAACCAAAATCAGAAAAATAATATTTTTCGTGTCCACTACGCTTGACTAGTACAATTTTGTGATACAGGTGCAAATAATATGCTCATAAACATTGTTGTAGGTGCGAAAAACTTTGAAAATAACTTGGAAAATGGTGCAGATTATGATATGATACATTCATCAAACAGCCGGAGGTTTCCCGCATGGAACGAATCGCTTTACAAAAACTGATCGCCTGGAATCATGACAAACGCAAAAAGCCTCTGATCGTCTGGGGTGCAAGGCAGGTCGGCAAAACCTATCTTGTCCAGGAAATCTTTGCCAAAAGCTGCTATGAGAACAATTATATCTATGTGGACTGCAAAAAGGAAGACGAGATCCGGGATTTCTGTTCTCAAACTGCCAATGCCGAGAAGATCATCGAATATATTTCCCTGCGAAAAGGAAAACAGATCAGCGAAAAAACGCTGCTGATCTTTGATGAGGTGCAGGAATGTCCCAACATCATTTCCTCGCTCAAATATTTCTGTCAGGACTTCCGGGAAATCCCCGTTATCGCAACCGGATCCATGGTGCGCATCAAGCTGCAGAGGGAAACGCACAGACGAGGCGCCAAGGACAACGACAAGTTTCTTTTTCCCGTGGGAAAGATCGATCAGATGACGGTTTATCCCATGACCTTCGACGAATTTCTGATGAACAGCAGTCCCATGCTCTATCGCGCTGTCAGGGAGGCCTACGAAAACAGGAGGCCGCTGGACGGCCCGATCCACTCACTGGCAATGGAACAGGTATATAAATATCTGCTCGTGGGCGGTATGCCGGAAGCTGTGGAAACCTATATCGAAGGAGGAAATCTTCTGGAAGCCAGAAAGATCCTGAAGGCTCTGTACGACAATTATCTCGCTGATATGGAGCTGTATCAGGCAAGTCAGGAGTCCATACTGCGTTCACGGGTCCTGTTTCAGAACATTTACAGGGAGCTGAACAAAGAGTCCCGGAACTTCTCCCCCGGGCTTATCGAAGAAAAGAGCAAAACAAGAGATTTTGCGACTTCAATCCAGTGGCTCACAATGGCACATGTTCTCAACCAGTCTTTCCAGCTGAAGGAACATGTCACAATGCCGCTTATGCCGGATAACGAAAGCAGCTTCCGTTTATTCCTCGGCGATATCGGTATGTTCTCGTACCAAAGCGGCATCAATGCCGCCTCGTTTGTCTCCGCCGAAAGAGAAAATGTCCTGTCCGGCATCTTCTTTGAAAATTTCGTCGCCAATGAGCTGACTGCCAAAGGACATAAGCTGTTTTATTGGCGCGGCAAGGCATCTGCCGAACTCGAATTTGTGATCGAATCGAATAACCGGCTGTACCCAATCGATGTCAAAAAAGGCAGAGGCACACTCCGTTCCCTGGAAAAATTCTCAAACCATAATCAGTTTGAATACGCCGTTAAAGTCTCCAAAAATAATTACGGCTATGATCCCGGACAGAAGCTTCTCACGATACCGTTTTACTTCATCCCGTTTGCGGCCAGAGATCTTGCCGACGGGACAATGGCGGTATGACCGGCTCCGCCGCACATTCCGCGGCTCAGCCGCAGAACAGCGCGCGCTTCGGATTGAATTCTTCGCCTTTCGTTATCGTCCATTCCCATACGGCGGCTTCTTTATTTCCCGAATAGGTCACTGTGCGTCCCGGTGCGGGCCAGCGTCAGCACCAGCACATCGTCCTCAATGCGGTAGACCAATAACCAATCCGGCTGGATGTGGCATTCCCTGTGTCCTGCCCAATCGCCGCTCAGCTCATGGTCTTTGTTTTTCTCTGGCAGTGTCTCGCCACGCGACAGTGCCCGGATAATATCATCCAGCAGCTCTATGTCGAGATGGCGTTTCATTGCCAGTTTATAGTCCTTTTTAAATCTGGTAGTCCAGACAATATCCCGATTCATCGTTTCAGCTCCCGGAGTGCTTCTTCCACATCGGAATAGTGCTTTACGTTTGTGTCACGCGCAATCCGCTCTGCCTCTAACATGGCGGCAATCGTTTCTCTGTTGGGCTGATCCAGACGCACCTCAAACGGGAACCCGCCTGCCCGAAGGGACTGGCGCAGAAAAACATTAATCGCGGTAGTAAGGTTGACCCCCAATTCATTGTAAAGGCTCTCACATTGTTTCTTGATGTCACTATCCATGCGGACGCTGAAATTTGTTGTGCTTGCCATGTGATTGACCCCCCTTCTTTATCGACTGCACATATATTATATACCATTTGCATTGCAAAATCAACTCATAAGGCAGAAATTTCAAAAATTAAAAGTCCTTGATAAATTATTTCCGAAAAAACAGGTGAGGAAAATCAACTTTAAGCCCCTTAAGTCGTTTCGCTTTTTCCTAAAATTTCAATAAGTGCCTTGGCAACTTCAAATGCATCAGATTTCACATTGTCTGCACCAAAAGAAATACGTATGGTTCCCCTTGCATACTCATCTGGAACGCCAACAGCTCGTATTACATGAGATACCTGAGTATTGACCGAATCACACGCCGAACCAGTAGAAATACATATACCCTTCAAATCCAGCCGATGCAATAATCTTTCTCCGCTGGCGTTCCGGATAGAAATGTTGATATTGCCCGGGATGTGCCTTTCTGCGCCATTTCGAATGTAATCCACATCGGCTTGATCCAACACCTGGAGGAAATCACGCTCCATATCGGACAGACGTTTAGAAACTGCAAACATACGATCACAATTTTTTCGTAGAGCAAAAGCCATAGCAATAATGGAGGCTACGTTTTCCGTCCCTGCCCGGAGTCCAAACTCTTGACCACCTCCATCAATGTAAGGTTTAATTTTGGTGCCCCTTTTAACATACAGAAATCCAACACCCTTTGGCCCGTTAAACTTATGTCCTGAAGCCGAAAGCAAGTCGATTCCCAGTGTTTTGACATTCACCGGAATATGCCCAACTGCCTGCACCGCATCCGTATGGAATAAAGAGCCATGCTCATGGGCGATATGCGCCAGAGTAGCCACCGGTTCCACAGTTCCGATCTCGTTATTGGCCAACATTACAGAAATCAGTTTCGTCCCTTTTAAGATGGATGATTGAAGTGATTCTGACTCTACAATGCCTTCTCCGCTTACAGGCAAGTAGCATACAGGAACCCCCAACCTTTCCATAGCTATGCAGGCATTTAAAATCGCATGGTGTTCGATTTGGCTGGTGATAATCATCTGAGAATCTTTTGAATCCACAAAGCCCTTCACAGCCCAGTTATCGCTTTCTGTTCCGCCAGAAGTAAAATAAATTTCATCATCTAAGGCTCCGATGCAGGACGCAATGATGCTCCGTGCGTCTCGGAGCGCTTTTTTTTCAACTCGGGAGAACGAATACGGTTGTGAGGGATTCCCATATTCGTCCAATAAAAAGGGACGCATTGCCTCAAAGGCATCCTCATCCAGTTTTGTAGTTGCTGCGTTGTCGGCGTAAATCATAGATATTTCCTCTGTTTAACAGGACTTTCACCCAAAAAGCGTACATCCTTCACTTTTAAAATCCTCGATTTTTTCCTGCAAATCGTCTACCGTTGTGTCAAGATGAACCGCTAGGCAGTTCAGACAAAAATATTTATCATTAGATTTTCCAATCAACTTCTTGTTCAATCCGATTTCGTTTTTACTCAAATAGCTCTCACATATGCAACATTTGGAATGTTTGGCCATTAATCATCCCACCTTACTGTATAAGTTGAAAAGCCAAGGGCACCACCTGGAAACATACCGGGGTTTACAAATCTCATCTGCTTCAGCACGGTCTCCTGCATTGTTTTCGCGGGCGTCAAGCAATATCGATCAAACTCTTGCTTGAATCTTGTGGTGCGAATCAAGTCATGATCTGCGTGAGGAAAAAAGAGTTTCAAATATGCTGTGCACAACCGAAGTACCGCTTCTTTTTCTCGTCCCGATGTATTCCCTGTAGCTGACTTTACATCCACAAGCTCCTCGACCAAGCCGCGATATTTCATGGTTTCTGATGTGCTTCGCAGTAAGTGCATTATTTCTGTAAAGTATTCAGAGTTCAATGCCCAGTCATTGATATACATTTCAGGAGATAACGCGGGCACATAATGTCCGGGGATAAAACCATGGATCCTTTGGAGAAGCGCACTGTCCCGGAAGATGGGGTTGATCTCACCGATCATGTCCTTTTCACTGTCCATGTTTTCATAGGCGATATTGCCAAGAAAAATGATTCCAGCATCCCCATCTACGCGGGTCCCACCCACTGTGGCGTAACCATCTTCCATGTATCCTTTCAATATTCCTGCCATTTCGTTATCATTGGAAAACGAGATGGACTTGATTTCATCTATTGCAATGAAGTCGTTGCAAGTTACTAATCCCTTGGCTCGCGAGCCAGAGCGGCGGTCAAGGAAAAGCATGGTGCGACTCACTTGCCCGCCGGTAAGTAGCCAGCCATATTTGCTAATCTTCCCAAACATATAAGATTTTCCGGTTTGCTGCGGGGCAAGTTCAATAAGATTGATCCGTGGCTGAATGAAGGGCAACAGCCGCGTAAGCATTGTATGTTTTGCTCTCCAAACATCTCTATCAATCCATCCATTCCGAGCGAAACCATCCGGATTATAGTCAATTGCGCCAAGGAGGATATCCATCCATTCTTCAGTATCAAAGTAGGCGCGTGCTTTTCTAAAGTCATCAAGACTAACTTTGTAAGGGCAAAAATTCTTAAAGTCCAATAAGGTGAACCGTCCGTTTTTCTTATTCGCTTCCGGTGGCATATACCCGATCTTCACCAGTCCCCATCCACCGGCTTCACCAATGAGCTCTCCTTTGATTCTGCTCCATACATAGTCCTCAATGACAGTCTGCGAGTGGGTAAAGCCAAGAGACGGAATTTCAAAGCTGTAGTAATTTGCGTTGGAATTAAAGGATATATTGATCTTTGCAAGGAAGTAGCGTGTTTCCCCTTCCGCCCGTGCCTCGTCCTGCAAGCGCTCTTTTTCGCTTCTTTGGGGAATTATGGATGCCACATATCTGCTGAGTGCATCTCTGTCCTCAACGATTCCGTCAACACCTGTTTTCCGCTTCAATATCCAATCTCGAAGGAATGCTTCTATTTTGGCAGCCTTAAACATCGCCATCACGGAGGGATCTTTAAATACAGTGGTGGTAGGAAAATACTCCCTAAGTTTATTTACATTGTACATATTATGGCCTCCTTAGATGATCCCTTCAAATTCATCCTTAAGTTCTACGAACTGTCTGTCCTGTGCCTGCGTTGTTACTGCTGCGTCTGTATCTGCGTTCCTTGTAAAAATCATAATCGGGACTAGCCTCTCTTCAAGGGACGCACCTCCGTGTAGCGCATATTTTTTACCTCCCTTTTTGGGAAGACGATGATACCCCCGCACGACCCAATATGTCTTGCCGCTGTCAGGGAAATACTGGCTTTCACATTCCTTCGGCCTCTGAACACCTTCCAGTGCTGTCGAATAACGCCAATCAAGAGGCTCCTCCCCGGGTTTCCGGCTCCACGGCAACGTTCTCCCTATCCCATCCCGCCTAGCAATTACACACAGCCGGGAAGATCCGTGGTCTGCGGTTACAACTACACGAGAGAAGCGAGATAGGCCGTCAACGACCCGATTTAGCACATCCGTTTCTATTATTTGTAGCGTCTCGGCAAAGCAACACTCCGGCAACGCTGTTTCATGCTTCATCACGCCATCGTGAACGATATTATCCAACCCTTTAACGGGCACAAGAGTGCGCTCTGTTTCCCATTGGATGGGGTTGAATTCTGTCTCTGTGGGAATATTAGCCGTTGTAATCTTGGGTGGCTCCATATACAAACCACGGCGTTTTGCCATTGCCGTTAAAACGGGCAGGTACTCGATTCCTAACGCATCCACTACAAGCAGGGCGGTATCCTCACTCATGCGCAACGGCACCAATACAGAATCCCGCGCCGGGATTTCACCGGGAATGACAGTATTATATGCCCGCAACGCAAAATCGTCCGTCAGGGAATCTAAAAGTTTCAGGCGACGGTACTCTTCAAAATACGCATTGATTGTGGCGCTACCCCAGTCATAGAAGGACAGATAATCCGCCAGAGCGGGGTAAAGCTCGCCATATTGCCTTGGAAGTCCAACCGACAGGTCCTCCGCCGCTGCCCGGCGAATCATTTCAGCCTTTTCTGAGAATGTACCGCAATTCAGGAACGAAATGGCGTTTTTGCGATCCCGTGTAGAAGTGATGAACTCAATTACCAGTGATTCTATCTGTGTGCTTTTCCCAACATATTGCAAGCCCTCCGCCCGTTCAGCCGCATACTTCTGCGCGTTTGCATCGGATAGAACGGAGATCGCGGCCTCGACTGCATACTTCCTCAGCAGTGCCTCTGAGGTAACTTCTTCTGACAGGACCTTGGTCATATATGACTGCTCCGGCATCTTGCGTTTGACATACCAAACGTAAGCCGGCCACAGGCGATCGTCCTGAAGAGCCAGTAGGCGAGCCATGGCTTGGCGTGGATTACAATATTCCTCTCTTACCCGGTCACTCAGGAAGGCGTCCACCGTTTGACTGCAGCGGATGGAATCCTCAAGAAGATGTTCCAAAACCGAAGCATCAATGTCCATGTCGACTTGAAAGAGATTTGCAGATATGTCGTGGATATCGGTCACAAATGTTACTGCTTTGCCAAGGCCTGACCGGCCTGAGGAAATATCCGGCAAAAAGGCGTTGTGTGTCCCAACAGGATAATATATACCGATCTCTCGCAAAAGAACGCGGAATCCCACATTAGCACTGTTTGCTGCCCATTTCGCATGATAGGCCCAGATTTGAATAGGTTCCCATGTTTCTATGTCTCCATCCAGAAATACGACTTTGCGGGCCTCTTCATACCTGGATGAGAAAGGAAACGAGTGGTCACAGGACAGAATGTAGTCAATACGGACAGCATCCTTGTCCAACCGCTCGCGCAGTTCGATCATGAATACCTCCACATTCCTTGCGTTCAGTAGTGCTAAGTAGGCGTCTAAACCAACAACCACATAATAACCAACCGGATCACCCGCCAGCTTATCGATCTCAGCCATAAGTTCATGGGGCATAGGAAGCCGAGATGCGTCCGTTGCGATACATTCAACGACTGGAATTTCCCTGGCTCCCCGCTCTTTCGCGTGGTTGATCAGCCTCGCAGCAACAAACTGATTCGGGTATACCAGCAATCGGGAATTGCCCTGGTGATTGTTGTCAAATTGGAAAAAGGCATTGAGGTCATAAGGCATTGGCTCATTCCTCCCAAAACAGAAGTCCAAGCTCTGGATTTTCCTCGGCAAGATGGATCAGCCGGGCTTTTAACTCCTCGGCCTCTTTGCCCTTGATCTTGGCCTTAATTTGAGGCGCAATGGCGCTCTTGTACTGTCTTCTGATAAACTCGGTCACATCTGGACACACTGGCCACTGATTCGGTTGCCCTCCATATTTTTCGCTCAGGTACTCCAGTAGCGGGGCGAGCGCAATATCAAATTTCCAATACCGGGACGGGATCACATCGGTCATCAACGCTTTCTGGCAACTGGCAATAGGCCTTGCCATGATGTTTTGAAGCAATTTCAAGAACTCATCCAGCTTTCCGGCAGCAAAAATCTGCGGCTGTTCGATTGCCATGCGGATTTCGTTATAGTTTTGAATATCCTCGAACAAATATTTAGCGGGGAGCTTGTTTTCGATAGCCCACGCGTCCGGCGTTTCGGCGCCAGAGATACGTTTCCATTCCCGCTTGATTGCCAGAGCCACTGAGTATTTTGAGAAATCCTCGACTTTTGCTGTGAACGCCGTCATAAAGGCGCTTTCAGTCATCCGGAAACCATTAGCCATCTCATCTAACAGCCCCAATAGATCCGCGTCCCCCAAATCCGCGACCTGAAAGCGGGAGCGAAGTATTTTCAAAGACTCTGTCCGTGTATGATCAAAGAACAGACTTTCGATTGCCGACTTGCTATGCTCCAACGCGCTTTTAATGATCGACCTATCCTGTCCATCCTGGATCTCTGTTAAAAAGTCGCCCAGTTCCGGATGAAACGCCTCAATCATCTGCCTCGGCAGATGATTGATGACAGCGACCGCCTTTTGCAGTGTTTCAAAAACGTTCCTATATTCTACGAAGCTTGTGAAGCCACACATGGAGCTCGCAAGGCCAATAATCTCATACTCACATTTGATTTCGGTAATCTCCTCGCTGATATCCGCTTGCTTCCAAAGCCAGCCTGCCGTTTCCTGGCATTTTTGGAGAATCGCGATACAGTATCCGTGAGAGACGTCACCGAGGGATACCGCGAGCTTAGCTAAATCGGGGGCCACATTGTCGACATATAGACCAAAAGCGCGCAGGAAGTTTTCTTTTTTGATGTAGTTGGCGATTCTGGCGGCAATTTCAGGATTGTCCTCTAGGATCCTTCCGGCTTCTTTGATGGCAATACTTCGGCCCTCGACGTTGCCCTTGTTGCTGGTGGTAAAAGCAGTACAAATGTCCATAAGGACAGTTTTGATCTGATCCGCTTTGGGGTCATCCATTTCACAAACCAATTCAGGCAGTACCCACAGCGGGACCTTAGCGGATTTTTTCTCCACCTCCATCTGAATCTGGCTCAGGACAGTTGGGATCGTTGCGTCGGCAACAGGGCTGGCTCCAAATATTTCAGGGACTCTTTTGATAAAAATCTGTTCCTCTCTGGAGAGACGGCAGATTTGCTTTTCCTTGCTCCCAAGTTTATTTGCTCCGTCATCCTTAACCACTGCTTCGATAATTTCGGCCAATGTGTCCACATCCAGAGGCCTCGTCAGTTGTCCATTGGTCCATTGATAATTTTTCTTCAAGATGTCGCCAAGGCAACAGCCAAGTACAAAGGCGGTCAAGGCGTTATAGCGAAGTCCGTAGGGCGCGCGCTGAAGTTCGATATAAGCCGTGCGGAGAGAGAATTGTCCGCCGTGTCCAACTGTATTGGACATCTTCCTCTGCAGGAGCGCATGAATGGCGGTAAGGGGGTGCTCAGGCTCCTGAGAAAAGAGCTGTTCCAGGTTTGCCAATCCGGTTTGCTTCATATTTAAGACCAGCGCCGCAACGGGTCCAGGAGAACCCTGCATGGTGATTCCCGCTCTGGCATAGCTCTGAAGGGCCTTGTTCCCAAAAAATTCTGGACGATAGCCCAAATGATCCACGCTGTATTTCAGAGTCTCCCGAACATATCCCGAAATCAGAGACTTAAATTCGCCCCAAAGGATATCCCGCACATTCAAGTTTCCGTTCTTCATCTGATAGACACGGATCGATGTAGTGTTTCGCCTCAGCTCATCAAACCACTCCGCCTCGATCTTGTCCAGTGTTCCGTTGTGATGCTCTTCATCCCGGATTTGCCGCTTTGCGGTTTTGTCATTCTCCGCCATATACTGGGCATACTGACGGATATACTCGCTCCAAAGCTTTTTGTTGCTGTGGCAGAAGGAGAGCTGCGGAAATGTGAACATGATAATCCGGTGATCCCGAAGCTGATTGAGCAGATTGGAAATTCGCTGAGGAATCGCCAACTGTTCCTCGTGATCTTTGGCGATGACAAACCAGAGGCATACGGAACCGTCATCCTTCGCAAGCCCAGAGGAATACTTATCTCGGTTCGTTGCAGTGATATTTGTCAGTGTGGTGTGGCTTTCATCGGAAACGCGAATGTCGAAACGCCCGGAGCTGTACTGTCGGTCATTTTTCGTTTTCTCCTCCAGCATTGCCTGGGTTCGTTCATGAAGAAGTTCATAAAACTGGGGCCTGTATTTCTCCACATCCTCCGGCTTGACTGTGGACATAGTAAAGAGCGAGATCTGTCCGTTGGACACGGAAAAGCAATGCTTGCTCTGAAGGGTTTCCACGATTCCCTCCGGATCAGTAATCGTACCGTCGCCTCGGAAAGACAACACTACATTTTCCACCGTAGCACGCAGGCGGGCGTGCCCACCTGGGGTAAGCCTGTCCATCAGACAGAACAACAACGCCGCCTTTAAAACGCGCAATTCTGGGGCATCCTCTGTTTGATTCTGAAAAGCCCGGCTCTTGATCTGCTGATAGAGCTGATTGATACTTGTGATCTCATGGTCTACGCCAAGATCTTGGCGATTCATAAAATAATGCCAAAGATAATCCACCGTCAAAAATTGCTTGCTGGCAACCTCCGGCCCGCCCTGGTGGATAAAGTCCTGAAATTCCATTCCGTCCGCTCCGCCCTTTAGATACTCAAACAGGCTGCGCTGGTTGGACTTGGCCGACTCAGATAAATGCTTCAGCAAAAATGCCGCCATGGGATGAATGGGCAGGATGTCATAGAATCGCTGACGTCCGGGATCGTCCGCAGCATTGAATTGACCGACGACGTAAGATACGGAATCCCAGAGGCCGTCCTTCGCTTTCTTCCATTCCGCAGCAATATCCGGATCCTGGTTATCAATCATAGCATGCTTGGCCAGACGGAACGCGGTATCATTCGGCATTTGCAACTTGCGAAAATAGAAACGGTCATTGGCTTTTTTCGCGTTATCAGAGCCTTCCGCCCAATACTGCTGAATATCCATATGGGTCACAGGAACCAGGAAGAACCGGTTCACGCTGGGCGTCTCCGTCACATCCTCAAAGGTTTTCAACTGGGAAGAATTTGCTTCGATAAAAGGATGAAATTCGTCAAAGAGATATACGATGCTGCGGAGGTGGTTTGCGTCCAGAATGGCCCTCACCCATTTGCGAAATGTTGGCACGTCAAAGTCCAGGTAAATGTAGTCCTTATGCAACACCATTTCCACTTCACTCAGCAATAAAGAGGCGATTGACTCATTATTCAGCATCGTGGCCAGCTGATCGACTGTTATGATACTTTCATTCAGGTAAGTCAACCGATCCAGGATAGAGTCCCTGGTTCTGAAGAAGTTCTCTCCCTCGCGCCTAACGCGATCGATCAGCATTTCCAAATTAGACAGCGGCGGAACAATCATACCGCGCTCCTTCAGTGCGGCAATGATCCCCTTTTCCAGCCGCACCAGCAAACCGCTATTTGCGTCAATACCGGAGGCGTTGAAATCGTACACCACCAACGTACCTTCTGCCCGGCGGGCAAAAAGCGCTTTTTCAAGACCCTCCCGATCCGAGAGGCCGCTATCCTTGTACATCCTAAACCAGCGGTGCACCCGTTCCTCGTCATCCATAAAAAGCTTTTGAAGCACAAGGGACGCATTGGTTTTTCCTGTGCCGAAGTTTCCGGTGATCCAGACAGATTTTGCCCCTGAACCTAGGACAGATAAAATCGTGTTGCAGATTTCTTCAAATTCAGCATGGGGATAGAAATCCAGCCATCGGTCTGGGGCTTCATTGATTTTTTCCCGTGTCATATTGGGACAGTAATCCTCTTTGACGTGGAAATAGTCAGAATAATGTCTCATCGTGTCTCCTCCAGTGCCAGATCAACAATATCCTCCAGACCGTACTTCTTTGGATAGACCTCCAAACCGTCATTTCCATGCGTAAAGGTGGTGGAAATATAGTTGGGATAACGAGTTCGCAACCCCTCGCATTGCCGTTTGAAGGTGTCCGGCACGATCCCAAAAGCAACAATGGGTGAAACGAATACAGAATCCACGTCAGCAGTAAGCAATTCACGTATAGTAAAGCTGTTTCGCCCAGACAGCTGTGCGATCAGATATAGGCCATACAGGATAGTCAAGGAGTGGACATCTTTGGCCCTGCGGGTAAGCGCAACAACTTTGCGTCCTTTTCGCTCTGGAAGCATAACCGCATTCGTTTCACCTCCAAGCGGAGATGCGTCTGCGGTATTTTTTAATGCATCCAAACGCCTGTCTTTGGAATTATTCATCAGTGGATAGTTTTCTTGTAACAAGCTAAGCAAATTTTGAGTTTCCTGCCGAACATCAACTTCAGTGCTAACACAATACCATTTGATGAGGCGGGAGTTATTAACCAGTCCCATCCAGATAAACTCCCAAGCAAGACTGCTATCTGATGATATCTTTAATAATTCTATCAGCTTAGTTGGCTTATAGTCTTTCATTACAAGCATAGCTTGTGGAAACCACTTTTTGCATGCGTCAACTTTTTTATCACCAAGCGGATGTTCCGGCCTCCAGTAAAAAAACGTTTTATCATAATTGATCAGCGCCGTTACAAATTCCTCTCGAAATCCGAAATTGTTATATTGCGCAAATTCATTTGCAACATTATTCGTTGTTTCAGGCTTAGACATAGACCGATACCTCCAACATGAATCTCCCATTTTAAAACAGTTATGACACCGTATGCATTTATCACTATCAATGGAAAAATCACCGTTAACGATCGAAATAGCGCCAACACTACATTCTGCCTCACAGGCATGGCAGCCAACACAAGCAACTGTTTTTCTAAAGGCCGTCCGCAATAACGGTAAAACAAGATCTTTTTCATCACCGTTTCTAAAATTGAATTTTATGTCCTCGTTAACTTCATACGGTACTTGGCAGGTGAAAGGAATACCGTTATCAAAAGTTTCCGGGAGTCTAAGAAAATATTGCCCTGGTTGATAACCCTTAAAAACAGAGCCAATCGCTTTTATCCATTCAGAAAAAAGTTTATTATTCAGATTTTGACAATGAAAAGTGACATTTAAGCCATCACAATCTTCAAAAGGAATTGATAATGTTTCTCTCAGGACAGCACCGCTGCGACGCGCTTGCCAATGCCTTTTTCCAATATATTCCGTTTCTTCGTTTGCTGAATCAAAATGCTTCGCACTAGAATTGATAATAATGTCCACAAATGGTTTGACTGCTTCTGGATAAGCCATCTCAACAAACCATTCGTATTTCTCTGCTGACTCCGGACACATCAAACACCCAACACGAGTCAATCCTTTTTTATATGCCTCATTCACCACTAACCCATTGGCGAAAATATACAGCCACAGCTCATGGGCGCCCCAATCCAAAATGGGCATCTGATTCAACTGGGAAGCATTTTTAACGCCATCAGAAGAATCCTCATAAAAGGAGCGGCTATGGCTTTCATCACCACGGACCCCAACAAAGGCCATTGCTTTAATAGCCGTTTTATGGAGCCTCTTTTTCAACGTCATCAATGCAGGAGTGCTTTTATGAACGGAGCAGCACCAACGAATAGTTCGAGAGGGCGGCCCAAAGATCTTCCAATTCTCCAACGCTGATGTTTCCGCACGGGCCGTGATGAACTCGCGTTCCGGATAGAGAGACTTGACAATATCGACTACTTTGTATGTATCAGGAAGCTCCATATCAGTGTCACTGAAAACAACAGGTACAGAAAGCGGCAGAACCCGATGGCAAATATCCAGCAGTGCCACCGAATCTTTTCCGCCGGAGAACGCAATGTACGCTATGTCGCATCGGCCAATACTTTCATCATACAGTTCCTTGGTCCTGCGTTTGGCATCCGCGACCACGATATCCATAATCTCCGCGTTCGCCGCCACCATGGCATCCACATCAACAGGAGCAAGCGTCAGTTTCCCCTCAAAAAAAATCTGAATATCAAGTGGCTTCCCATACTGCGTTTTATTCAACTGGGCAACTTTGCGACCATATCCGTTGCCGTTTTCATCTACATCAGCAATCAAATAGGTGTTTTTGATCCCCCACATCAACGGCCTGGTTTCTGCGGGATCATATTCAAAAAAACGGCATAGCCCCGTCCGTGTCAACTCTAAAGCAAATACAGGGCGAATCTCATTTGCTACATATTTCCCGGTTTGGGTAGTTAGTAAATAGCCGTGCGTTCTGGTGTCAAAACGATAGGAGTACAATCAGACATCCACCTCCACAAAAGTACCTTTTTTCCACTCGCGACATGGAGCGCCTTTGTCATATGCTGTGATTAAGCGCCTGAAAGAATCCCAATCAGGAAGCCCAAATTCAGAGCTTATATTGACGCCCAATTCAAGTGAAAGCGCAGTGTGCAAAGTTTCCTGCGTGGCAGGCAGTCCAATTTCTTCGAGTCGCGCCAACACAGCGGACAAAACTTTGGAAAAATCATCTGGAATACCCAATGCCATATAAGACTGGTAGCAAACCGTATCGTTGATTATAACTCGCACGAGTTCGCCAGAAGCACAGGAACGAACAATTTTTTCCAGCAACTCCTTTGAAAAAGCAGAAAACTCCTCGTGGAGTTCGTCTTCTGTGCAGGAACCGTAGTGTTGCTCATTGATGAATGCTATTATTTCCTTCCCAACTTTATTAAAAGATGCCCATACGTTTCCATCATTATAACGAGCGATTCTGTTTCCCACTTGTGGTGCGGTCACGCAACGAACGTTCCTGTTGAAGGCCCAAATATAATAGTCTTCAAAATCTTCTGTTGTTTTTATGCAGGACGTATTCAACAGGTTTTGAAATTGCCGGTATACCTCGTTAATTTCGAAACATCCATATTTATTGAGATACTCATCCGTTGTTGCCGACAGAGCGGCCTGTGTTTTCTTGCTTGCAATCTGATCCGGCAAGAAATAGAGTGCGTCTTTTCTGCCAAACATAGAGCACTTCAGTTCAGCCTTGAGTTCTTCATCAATAGGTATTCCCGCCGCGCTTGATAGTAGAGTAATGGCAGTCGAATCAAAACGGAACCCACCTGCGTATGTTCGATTAAGTGCATCAAAAATGACGGCGGGTATACTTTTATCCTCCCGCCTAACCAACTCATGGCGGCTTCCGCTAGAGAGCGGGATCCCTGAACTTGCCGTTGCTGTTTTGGAAACATATCGAATATCGACATCTTCAAAGGGGACCTCACAGTATTCACACAGTCTTCCAATATCGGATACTAGATTGCTGATACTAAGATTCAAATAAATCCAGCAACCATTTGAAACCTGACGTGAGGCCATATATCTATCCGGTTTAGCTTTTAGGAGAAACGGGCGAGTACCTCTTTGATAAATGCTACATTGGGTCAATTCTTGCATCCTCGGTTTTGTGGCAAGAAAGTAGTTTGTAAGTTCAAAGAGAATATCACGCCAATTATGGACAGAGAATGATTGCCCCTCAACCACACAGCTTACAGGACAACACCCAGTGCAAGCACTTGGCTCCCTAAAGTCAACACGTTTGATTTCAAAGTCGGTAGGCGGTACTTCGGTAAGGTGTTGCAATGGGAGAACCTCAGCAGTTTTTTCGACGCCACATTCCAAATACCGTAAATACCTTCTGTATGCGGATAGGCCGGCAGAAAATGCCCAACGGCTATCCCCTAAGTTGACCTCTCGAAAGTTCGATGCCGCGAGGAATATTTTCTCAAGACGGTCAAAATCCTGAAGCGTCTGGCAACGGTACATATCTCGTTCTTCTGCCGTCAGAGGTATATCCAATTTGAGTGGTTCGGTGCGAAGGCAGGCAGCATATCTATTCGCGACAGCGGCTACATAGGGTTTTCCCTGCGCATTTAATTGCGTTGTAAGCCAAGAGGCAAATTGCTTCTCTGCAAATGTCTTTTTTATGTGAAGGCCCTTGAATATCACTTTTTTCATCTCCGGCTCTTGTTATAGGTTGGGTATCGATAAAGCCCTCCCAACGAGACTGGCATAAGTACGTTGGGCGCTTCGAGATTTCAAATATGGAATTCACTGCAATACGCTGTCATTGCAGTAAATCCATCTGGTTGATGCAAAAAAGCATTATAATTATATCATCTTTTCGGCATTACAACAAGTCCCAAAAGTTGTAGGTTTACAATACAAATGTAAGCGTAAATTGAAAAAGTAAATTCCGCCCCACCCGTCTTTGGTTGTTAGCGCCATATTTTTTAGGAGCAAAACCTATTTATATTTCTTGCAAATGCCCATATATTTGAGCTTTTTTTATTGCTTAAAATCTCAAATATCAGCCGCCGAACAGCGCGCGCTTTCGCTCGATCATTTCATCGATCCTGTCGATATACTGAACGGCTTCCTTGACATTCTCGCAGCGCTCGATCCGCCCGTTCGGGTATAACCGTTTGCTGATCGTGCCCGCACCCAGCGCCAGGATATCCTCTTTTTCCTCCATGATCAGGATATTGTAGAGACCGGCCTTGCCTGGCATGGCATATCCCACGTTTTCAAAATTGCCGGACATGTTCTTCTGCCGGTAGAGATAATAGGGGGCCATTCCCATGGCGCGGGCGCCCCGGGCGGCGATCTCCATGGTCTTGTCCGTATTGTTGAGCATGGAGATCCCGTTTTCCTGGATCCACTGGCTCAAACGGGAGGCCCGCTTGACAGCCAGGGAATGCACGGTCAGGCTGTCGGGCCCCAGCGCGCTGACCCGTTCCAGGGTGTGGGAAACCTCCGCCGGACCCTCCCCCGGCAGTCCCAGGATCAGATCCATGTTGATATTATCAAAGCCCTCGCTGCGGGCCAGACCGAACGCCTCTTCCACCTGCTCCACCGTGTGACGCCGCCCGATCAGCCGCAGCGTTTCCTGATTCATGGTCTGCGGGTTCACGGAGATCCGGGTGACGCCGTAGCGCTTCATCACCCGCAGCTTCTCCGCCGTGATGCTGTCCGCCCGTCCCGCTTCCACCGTGAACTCCTGCACATGGGAAAAATCAAAGGAATCCCGGAGCTTCTGCAGCAACCGCTCCATCTGCTCCGGCTCCAGCGTGGTGGGTGTGCCGCCGCCGATATAAACGGTGTCCAGGATGCGGCCGCGGCAGGCCTTCTGCACATAGTCGATCTCCTTTTCCAGCGCCGCCAGATAGTCTCCCACCCGCTCCCTCCAGACGCCGATGGGGAAAGAGGTAAAAGAACAGTACAGACAGGTGGTGGGACAAAACGGGATGCCGATATACAGGCTGTAACCCTGTTCATAATGGATGGGGGCCAGGATCTTACGCTCCCGCAGCGCGATATCCACCGAAAGCTCCGCCTTTTCCCGGGAGGCCAGATAGGTTTCCTGCATATATGCGGTGACGGCTTCCTCCTCCCATCCCGCCTCCAGCAGCTGCATGGCGATCTTGGTGGGCCGGATGCCGGTAAGCGAACCCCAGGGGAGCCGCTTTCCGGTGAGCTCTGACAGCACGCCGTACAGAAGCCGCTTCAGATCGTTTTTCACCTCGACGCGGTCGTCCGGGCGGGAAAGTGTCACCTGAGAACAGCGTTCCTGCGCACGCGGCCCCACGCCGCTGTCCGACGCATCGCACGGCACTGCTCCTGCATCGTCCGGCAAAGCATCCGCTCTCGTCCCCGCGTCCTCCGGCATCGTTCCCGCGCCGCTGTCCGGCGCATCGCACGGCACTGCTCCTGCATCGTCCGGCACAACGTCCGTTCTCGTCCCCGCGTCCTCCGGCATCGTTCCCGCGCCGCTGTCCGGCGCACTCTCCTCCCCGCCCTGTATCCGCATCCGGATCTCAATGCGTTCTTTTTCAAAACGAATGAAAAAAGCTGGCAAACCGTCGTCGCTTTCCAGCTTTTTTTCTCCCTGCACGAAAACCTTCACATCCTGATCCGGATAGAAAGCCTTCACCAGAGAATGAATGTCGTATGCGTACTTTTCTGCATTTAAAATGACAGCGATCATCCTGCGTCCGTCGTCCTTTCGTGAGCCGCGCCCGTCACTGCCGGCAAAACCGAAGCGGTGTCCCGTGCCCGCCAATGGCAGGAAGGGACATCCGTCACTGGCAGAAGGGATTATACTGTTTTTCCGCCCCGATGGTGGTGGAATCCCCATGTCCCGGGAACACCCGCACCTCCTCCGGCAGCACGAACAGCTTCTCCTTGATGGAACGCACCAGGCGGTTCAGGCTGCCGGTGGGGAAATCCGTCCGTCCGATGGAATATTCAAAAAGCGTATCGCCGGACACCAGGATATTCGAGCCCTCTATATAATAACATGCGCTGCCGATGGTATGCCCCGGCGTGGCGATCACGCGGATGGGAATTCCGGCCAGTTCGATCTCCTGCCCGTCCGAGAGCCACACATCCGGCGCCACCGTAACCTTCCGGCCGTTCTGCGCGGACAAGTTCACATAGGCGTCCTGACAGACCACCTTTTCCGGCTCCAGCGCATAGAGCTTCGCGCCGGACAGCTCCCGCAGCTTCTCCACGCCCAGGATATGATCGAAATGCGCGTGGGTCAAAAGGATCGCCGCCACGGACATGCCTCTGTTCTTCAGCGCTTCATAAATTTCCGCGCCCCGGTCCGCCGGGTCCACCAGCACCGCCTCCGCGCTGCCTTCCCGGAACAAAAAATAGCAGTTTGTCGCGCAGACGCCCAGCGTCATGCGCCCGATCTTCACTTCCGCCATA
The DNA here is from genome assembly GCA_947626725.1 of uncultured Eisenbergiella sp. Taxonomy (GTDB): domain Bacteria; phylum Bacillota; class Clostridia; order Lachnospirales; family Lachnospiraceae; genus Gallintestinimicrobium. The sequence goes on along the minus strand of CANQTI010000007.1, from coordinate 102 downwards.
GGATCTCCTTTCCTGCCGCACCGCGTCTTCCGGACGCCCGCTGCCGTTTCCGGCGGTTCGGGAGAGCCCGGGGCAGGCAGGAGGACGCATTCGGACACGCTC
>CANQTI010000006.1 GCA_947626725.1 uncultured Eisenbergiella sp. | reverse complement strand
TCAGAAGCGGCAATAGATACGAACACAAAAGGAGTGTTAATGCAGGAAGGAAAAAATACGGTTGCGATTCCGGCCGTAACCGCAGCCAAACCGGTCCGCAACCATAAGGACACAGTGTTTCGAATGCTTTTTCGGGAGAAGAAGAACCTTCTGGAGTTGTATAACGCGCTGAACGGAACGGCGTATACGGATGAGACAGCGCTGGAGGTCTACACGCTGGAGAATTCCATCTACATGAATGTGAAGAACGATGTGTCGCTTCTGTTCGATGGAGAACTGTGTCTGTTCGAACACCAGGCGTCCGTTAATCCGAACCTGCCGCTGCGGGATCTGAGCTATGTGACTCGCCAGCTGGAGCGGTATACAGAAGGAAAGTCCCTGTATGGCCGCAGGCTGGTGAGAATTCCGGAACCCCGTTTCGTGGTTTTTTACAACGGTATGGAGGAACAGCCGGAACAGAGCGTATTGAGACTGTCGGATTCTTTCCTGAAGCGGACACAGCATCCCGAATTGGAATTGAAGGTCCGGATCCTAAATATTAATTACGGAAAGAATCGTGAACTGATGGAAAAGTGCAAAGCTCTGGAGGGCTACAGCATCCTGGTGGCGCGGATCCGAGCGCATGCGAAGAAACTGCCCATGGAGGAAGCGGTAGACAGGGCAGTGACAGAATGCATTCGGGAGAATATTCTGGCGGATTTTCTGACCAGACAGAGAGCGGAGGTGAAGGCGATGTCGATATTCGAATACGATGAAGCAAAAGAACGGAAGCTGCTGCAGGAATCCTATCTGGAAGAAGGCATTGAGATCGGGATGGAAAGAGGCATAAAGCAGGGGATGAAGCAGGGGATAGCGCAAGGAATGGAGCAGGGGATAGCGAGAGGAATAGAACATGGGATGGAGCAAGGCATAAAAAGAGGAATTTTAACCACCCTGATCGATCTGGTACACGAGAAGGTAATTTCCGTTCGAGATGCGGCCAGACAGGCGGGATTGAGCGAGGACGAATTCTCCAAACAGATGCTCCGGTATGGTGCAAAAAACGGATAAGGAAAAGTTATATAATACAAATATTTCTAAAAATAAAGAAAAGTCCTGATATAAAGTATGCGATTGCTTTGTATCAGGACTTTTTATTTTTATAGAAGGACAGCCAGGAGACTATACAAATGATCATAACGCAAACCCCTTTCCGTATGTCCTTTTTCGGCGGCGGAACCGATATGGAGGATTATTTTCGGGAAAACGGCGGAGACGTCCTTTCCACGACCTTTGACAAATACTGTTACGTTACGGCCAGACATCTGCCCCGGTTTTTTGATTACAGTACGGAATTGGTTTATTCCCGTACGGAGCGGGTGACGGACCTGGGACGGATCGAACATCCTCTAATCCGCAATGCGATACGGATGCTGGATATGCGGGAAATTCGGCTCACCTATGAGGCCGATCTTCCGGCCCGTTCCGGACTTGGGACAAGCAGTTCCTTTGCGGTGGGGATGCTCAGCGCCTTTTATGCCTTGAAGGGCAAATATGTGGATAAAAAAAGGCTGGCAGATGAAGCGATTTATCTGGAACGCGTTTTATGCGGGGAAGCTGGAGGCTGGCAGGATCAGATTGCGGCCGCTTATGGCGGATTCAATCGGATCCATTTTGGCCCGGAGGGATATGAGGTGCTTCCTGTTGTCATGGATTCGGAACGCAAACGACGGCTGAATCAAAATATTCTTCTGTTCTTTACCGGTTTTACCAGGTTGTCGGCGGAAATACAGAAGGCAAACAATGCGGTTCAAAGCGAGGAAAAGAAAGCGCGGCTGGCGCAGATGCGCGCTCTGGTAGAGGAGGCGCTGTCGGTGCTGACGGATCGGCATTCGGACCTGGATGAGTTTGGAAGACTTTTGGACGCTTCCTGGAAGCTCAAACGGGGGACCGGGAAAAGGGTGTCCACAGACGTTATTGATGCGCTCTACCAAAAGGGAATGAATGCCGGCGCGCTGGGCGGGAAACTGTTGGGCGCGGGCGGCGGCGGATTTCTGATCTTTTATGTGCCGCCGGAATGTCAGGAATCAGTAAAGGCGGCGATGAAGGATCTGCTTTATATTCCTTTTGCGTTTGAAAACGGAGGCACCAGGATTCTATATTATACGGCGGAAGAGTTTCGGCTTGAGGCATAATGCGGGGAATAGGGCCGTGTGAAGAAAGGGATCAACAGATAGCTTCATTTGGAGAGGGTGCAGCATGCTGGCAGTGATTATGGCGGGCGGAAAGGGAACGCGCATCGCCGCGGTAACAAAAGATATTCCCAAGCCGATGATCCCGATCTGCGGGAAGCCGGTATTGGAGCGGGAACTGGAATGTCTGCGGGAGCAGGGGTTTCAGGATATCATTCTGACGGTCAGTCACAGAGGTGAAGTGATCATGGATCACTTTGGGGACGGAAGCCGATTTGGGGTACATATCGCCTACTATTTTGAAAGAGAACCGCTGGGAAACGCGGGGGCTCTGTTCCGTCTGAGAAATGAAATCGCGGAAAGCGGAGAGGACTCGTTTTTGCTTTTGAATGCGGATGCTGTTTTCGACGTGGATTTTGGAAAGATGATTGCGGCACATCGGAAAAAGGATGCGGATGTGACTTTGTTTACCCATCCCAATTCCCATCCCTATGACAGCGGTCTGATCATCGCGTCAGAAAATGGTGCGGTCATGCGCTGGCTGACGAAGGAAGACGCCCGGCCAAGCTGGTATCAGAACCGCGTGAATGCGGGACTGCATGTTGTCCGAGGATCTGTCCTGGAGAAATATTTGGATGCGCTGCCCGCCGGAGATAAAATCACTGTGATGGACGGCGGGATAGGTCAGGATCGGGAAGCGGCAGTGCCGAAAGGAAAAGTGGATCTGGATCGGGATCTGTTGCGGCCAATGGCGGGAACCGGGAGGATGTATGCATATGACAGCCCGGAGTATGTCAGGGATATGGGGACCCCGGAGCGGTATTATGCGGTCTGTCGGGATTATGAAGCCGGTATCGTGAAGAACAGGAACCTTTCCAGAAAGCAGAGGGCGATTTTTTTAGACCGAGACGGCACGATAAACAGGTACAAAGGCTTTCTGCGGAATATGGATGATTTTGAACTGTTGCCCGGTGTGGCTGAGGCAATCCGGAAAATCAATGCGTCGGGATATCTCGCTGTTGTGGTGACGAACCAGCCGGTGGTGGCACGGGGAGAAGTATCCTTTGAAAAGCTTCGGGAGATCCATAATAAGATGGAGACGCTTCTGGGGGAACAGGGAGCGTATCTGGACCGGATTTACTTCTGCCCGCACCATCCGCATAAGGGATACGATGGAGAGATTCCGGAACTGAAAGTGGACTGTGACTGCAGGAAACCGAAGCCGGGGCTTTTGCTGCGGGCGGCAAAAGAATATCATATAGACCTGTCGGAATCCTGGATGATCGGCGATGGGGAAAATGATATCCTGGCAGGACAAAACGCGGGCTGCCGGACGGGGCTGATCACAAACGCAGCTCCTGGATTGTCAGACGGGGCAGATCTGACTGGCGGATCTCTGTTGGAATTGGTGGACAGGATCCTGGCGCATTAAGAGGATGGCGGGACGGAGGAGAACGTTGGAAGACAGGCTGGAAAAACATATTGAAGTACTGATCAGACGGTATCCCGCGCTGGACATATGCAGGAAGGATATAGAAGAGGCCTATTTTCTTTTGGAAAAAGCATATGAGAATGGCGGAAAGCTGCTGCTTGCGGGCAACGGAGGATCGGCCGCGGATTGTGAGCATATAGCGGGGGAACTGATGAAAAGGTTCCGAATACCGCGGGCGGTTACGCCTGAATTCGCCCAAAAGCTGGCAGAGATCGATCCAACCAGAGGAACGTCCCTGGCAGGAAGTCTGGAGAGAGGCTTGACGGCGATCCCGCTTGTGGCGCATGAGGCGCTGACGACGGCATACATCAATGATGTTGACGGTCAGGGTGTGTTTGCGCAGCAGCTGCTGGGCTACGGGCGGCCGGGAGATGTTTTCCTTGGGATTTCCACGTCCGGAAACAGCAAAAATGTGATGAGCGCAACGGTGGTTGCCAGGGCGCTGGGAATTCGGGTGATTGGGCTGACCGGAGCAAATGGCGGGGAATTGGCCGCGGTTGCCGATGTCGCGATTCGTGTCCCGGAAACGGAGACATATATGATTCAGGAACTGCATCTGCCGGTTTATCATTGCCTGTGTCTGATGCTGGAGGATCATTTTTTCGGATCGGGAGAAGCATCGGATTGAGCTTTCCCGCTCTGTGCGGCTGCCGGCCGCTGCGGAGCAGGAAAGCTCACAAATGTCCTGGACGGACAAAGGGCTTAGAGAGAGGCAGAGGATGGAGAAGATCAAGTTATTGTCAGATAAATGCCGAAAAAAATGCTTTCCAGTGATAGGGGAGGACGGCTCGGTGATACTGGATTTTTATATCCGTATCATGCTGGGGTTGTTTCCCCTTTTTCTGGTAGAAGGACAGGGAATGGAGGGTGTGCCGTTTCATGCGAAGGAGGTCCTTTGCCTGGTTCTTACGGGTGTGACGGCGGGAATTTATTTTTATGCATTGTCCACCGGAAGGGCGGTTTATCGGCAGCGGATAAACCGCTGTGAACTGCTTTTGCTATTGGCTGCCGGCATGTTGGTGCTGCGGGATCTGATTCGGGTATTTCGGGGAGAAGTGGGAGAGGATAAGGAAATTTTTCTCGTTTGCCTGATTCTCATTTACTTTCTTTTGCGTGCATATTCCAGGGGACACGAATACTATCTGCAGGTGTTCCTGGCGGCCTCTTTGATTCTGGACGTCGGTTTGGTGCGGTATGCTTTTTCCCAGTCGACGAGTGTGATGGGTATCGAGTCTTTAGTCAGGCAGCCGGATGCGGTTGTCCCGTGGCTGCTTTTGGCGCCCTGTGTCGGAGCGGTTCTGTACACTTTGGAAAGAAGGGAACGCTGGCAGAATATTTATCTTTTTCTCTTTGCCGTTGGCAATCTGGTATCCCTGCTGTACGGGAATGTCATCTCTGCGTGTCTGACGGGGCTCTTTCTGCTCTGTATTCCGTTGGCGTTTCAGACGACGGCGGCGTTGGTAAGAAAGAATCTGATTCTTTGCTTTATATTTCTTTTTACGATAAGCAATATACCGCTGCTCCAATACGCAGATGCTTTTCGGCTGGATCGCCAGTATTCGCTGGAATACAGCGTTTATCTGGATTTGTTTCTCTCGGCGGCAGGAGCGGTGATTCTGCAGTATTGGGAGAGGGTGCCGAAGAATAGAGATCCGGAAACGGTTGTACTGGTTCGCTTCCGGCATTGGTATGAGAGCGCGCTGATGATCGTGCTGATGGCCTTGGGAGGCATTATGATCTCCGCAGGCGGTTTGGAGCGTATCACAGAACGACTGGGGGTGCCGGCGCTTAAAAGCTTTGCCGCAGCATGGCAGCAGTCCCTTGGCGGAGGCAGAAGCTTCTTTGAAGAGCTGCTGGATTGCTATGGCGCGGTGGGATGTGTGTGTTGGCTTTTGATTGTGGCTGCATTCCTGCAGCAGATCAGGAAACGCTGGGGAGAAGCTTCCGAAATGGTCAGAGGCTGTCTTCTTCTGGCTGTGCTGTTTCTGCTGCAGTCATTTTTTTGGAGGCTGTCACCTTACAGCGGTCCGGTATACGTCATCTTATTGACATTGGCACTTTCCAAAGAAAGGCAGGAGCCCGCGGACGGGGAAGCAGTGCTTAAGGCGGAACATTAGGCTTGCATAAAAAACCGAAGATGCAGATAGGAGGACTGTGGAACGATTCATTCCTGCGGCTTGCGCTTTTGGCGGAATGGTGATATACTGAAATCAATCTCATAATACTGCTTGGGGTTGCGGCAGGCGTCCTGCGGATTTTCTTCTGTGACTGCGGGAGAATGGGAGGTATATTCATACATTATAAGAGGCTTTTTGGCCATGAATATCAATGAGATAGCGAAGATGGCCGGCGTATCCAGGGCGACAGTTTCCCGGTATCTGAACGACGGCTATGTCAGCGCGGAGAAAAGAGCGCGAATACAAAAAGTAATTGAGGAAACCAACTATCAGCCTTCTTTTCAGGCCCAGATGCTGCGGACAAAACGGACGAAGCAGGTGGGGATCATCATCCCGCAGATCAATCTGGAGTCCATCAGCAGAATGATTTCCGGCATCACTGTGGTTCTGCGGGAAGCGGGATTCCAGATGCTGCTGGCCAATGCGGAGCATAACGAGAGCGAGGAACTGAAGTATTTGAAGCTGTTTGCGGAAAATCAGGTGGACGGTATTATATTGTTCGCTACCGCAGTCACAGCGGAGCATAAACGCGCGCTGAAGGCGCTGCAGGTTCCGGTGGTAATTCTTGGCCAGCAGATGGAGGGGTATTCCTGCGTTTATCAGGATGATTACAATGCGGCGCGAGAAGCGGCGCGAATGCTGCTGGCAGAAGGGGCGGACAGGATCGGATATATTGGCGTTACGCAGAAGAACCAGGCTGTCGGACGCATGAGAAAACAGGGATTTTTGGACGTGCTGCGGGGAAACGGGATCCACTGGGATGAAAGTCTGTATGAAGAATGCGGATTTTCGGCGGAAGAGGGCTATCTGGCGGCGGAGGCGCTGTTGGCGAGACACCCGGAGGTTCAGGCCGTGTTTGGTGCGACAGATACCATTGCGCTGGGCGCCATGTCCTGGATTTTGGAATCGGGAAGGCGGGTCCCGGAAGAAGTGGCGATAGCGGGGATCGGGGATTTGATCATCGGGAAGCTGATTCGGCCGGGTTTGTCCAGCGTTCACTTCTATTATAATGCGACGGGGCAGGAGGCGGCCAGACTTCTTTTGGAACTCATGAATGGCAATTCGGCGGGAAAAGAAGTGAAAATGGGATATCGTGTACAACAGAGGGGGACGACCAGGCAGGCGAAAAGTCCGTTGGGGACACCGTGAAGAGAGACGGATAGGTGAGGCATTTCATGACGGAGGCTGACAGAGAGCGAATAAAAACGGCGGCGCGGTTTGCCGCCGATTTGTGTATGTATGCGGGAGAGAATCAGGCTTTTTATGATGTTTTTTGGGCCGGACTGCTGCGTCATACGGATATTTTGCGGGAATTTATTTATTATATGGAAAAAGACGAATTCGCATGCCGTGCCGGAGTGGAGGGCATAACGGCAGCGGATGTTTTGGTTTGGCAGATCGATCATTTCAAAGCGGCCATGGACCGGGACAGAGGGGGCCTGGATGTCGACCGGAGGAAGATGGCGCTGTACGCTTTCGACACGCTTTTGAAGCTTGCGGAGGATCCGGAGCGGTACCGCGGAAAGCTTTTTTCGGATACCGGAACGGATTACCCCGGAAAATTCGGCGGGTTATGAGGCGGGAGGAGTGAAACGGAGTCAGGCGGCCTGCTTCCCGGTTTGTATTTTGCAGCGCCCGCGGCAGGGAGGAAACGATGGGGAATGTGGTAGATTACGTGAAGCAGTACGGAGATCAGGATTTTTCCGTACGGCCGTTTGGGGAAGCGGACGTGCTGGTCATGGCGATGCTTTCCTATATGTCCTTTGACGGTCTGGTCCCTACGCCGGCGGAACACAAAGAAGCGGTAACGCTGGCGCGGATCGATGAGATCATGGATCCCGCGAAAGTGTTTGAGAACAAAATGTATGTGAAGCGCAGCCAGAGTCTGTGGAACGCGCTGCGCGGCACACGGCGTTTCTGGAATATGGGCTGCAATTTCTGCCGTACCAGGCTGGAGGAAGAAGAGACGATGCAGTTTAGCGCGATCACCTTTTTCCCGCAGGGGAGCCTGCCGGTGGTCGTGTTCCGCGGGACGGACGAGACCATTGTGGGATGGAAGGAGGACTTTCATCTGGCGTTCAGCCGTCCGGTGGAGGCGCAGCGCATGAGCGCGCTGTATCTGACGCAGGTGAGCAGCCTGATCCGGGGAAGCTATGTGATCTGCGGGCATTCCAAGGGCGGAAATCTCGCGGTGTATTCCGCGATTTGGGCGGACCCTTTTGCCAGGGAGCAGGTGGAGGCCGTGTTCAGCCTGGATGGTCCGGGCTTTTTGCCGGAGCTCATCGAGGAGAAGGCGTATGAGGAAATACGCGATCGGGTCCATCGGATCCTGCCCACGTCTTCGATGGTGGGAATGCTCCTGCAGAATTATGAAAGCTATGAGGTCGTCAAAAGCAGTGCGTTCGGAATGATGCAGCATGACGGGTATTCCTGGCAGATCGAAGACGGTGTTTTTATGCGGGCGGAGGAGATCCAGAGCAAGCGAAAGCGCATGGACGAGGTATTAAACCGCTGGATCTTTGCCATGCCGGAACAGGAGCGGGAATTGTTTGTGGATTCTCTGTTCGGGATGATCGAAAAGACGGGGGCGGCCACGCTGACGGAGTTTGCGGCGGACTGGAAGAAGAATCTTCGAATCTGTGCACAGCACATGCGCGGGTTAGATTCGGAGACGAGAAAACGTTTCCGCCAGATCCTGCGGATGTTCCTGGAGATCTACAGAAGCGTGATGGAAACGGCGGTAAAACAGGAATTCGAAGAATTGACCAAACCGGCGGAGAAATAAAAAACAGGACCGGGAAATCCCGATCCTGTGGGGCAGTGCAGGAAAAGAGACTTGAACTCTCATGGTATTGCTACCATACGGACCTGAACCGTACGCGTCTGCCAATTCCGCCATTCCTGCGCGACAAGAAGAAGTATATAGGATATGGCGGGAAATGTCAACCTTTTTTTGAAAAAAATTTCCCCCTTTCCAGGATGACCTGTTCAAACAACAGACCGACAAGAAACCAGGCCGGCGCATAGTCCAGGCGTATGACGCCTTTGACGTTCCAGCCCGCGTGATGATAGCGCCACGGACAGCGCCTCTTTTTCGCCAGGAACCGACCGCTGGCGTATTCCGCGCCGAAGATACAGCTCATGTAAACCAGCCCCCGGACGATCCAGTGGAAGCCGGAGAGCAGATAACACAGAGGACGCAGCAGGCAGGCGCTCCCGTAGATGGGGAACATGAGAACGGACGTATGTCCGGTGAGCGTTGGGTCCCGTCTGCGGAACGATTCAAAGGAAGTGACGAGGATTTCCATACACCATCCCAGCACGCCGCAGCGGAAAAAATCCTTCAAAAATTTTTTCATAAAAATAGTATATATGTAACTTCTTTTTTTATACAGTTTGTGTTAAGATAAAAAGAGATTGTGCGGCAATCTCTCGTTTCTTCGCGGTTCACAGAATGGAATACGAGGGTTCCCGTAAGCCGCGAAGCAAAAGATAAGTGTTCGGAGGGCAGCATGGATTTAGGACAGCTCAGAGATCAGCTCGATAGGATCGATACCCAGATCGTCAGGCTTTATGAGGAGCGGATGGCTGTTTCCCGTCAGGTCGGCGAATATAAGATAGAAACGGGGCGAAAGGTTTTCGACCGGGCCAGAGAAGAAGCAAAGCTGGCCGGCGTGCGGAGCATGATGCAGGACGAGTTTGACCGCCAGGCGGTCACGGAGCTGTTCGAGCAGATCATGGCTATGAGCCGGAAGCTCCAGTATCAGCTCATGACGCAAAAGGGGCAGGCGGGGAGGCTTCCGTTTCTGCCTGTAGAAAAGCTGATTACGGGAAAGGCGCGCGTGGTGTTCCAGGGCGCGGAGGGTGCCTATTCTCAGGCGGCGATGGTGCGGTTTTTCGGAGAGCAGATCGACAGCATCCATGTGGATACTTTTCGGGATGCCATGAGCGCGATCGATGAGGGCAGCGCGGATTTCGCGGTCCTGCCGATCGAGAATTCCACGGCAGGCATCGTGAATGAGATTTACGATTTGCTGGTGGAGTTCGAAAATTATATCGTAGGGGAGCAGATCATCAAAATAGAGCATTGCCTGTTGGGTGTGCCGGGAACGAAGCTCTCGGATGTGAAGACCGTTTTCTCACATCCCCAGTCGCTGATGCAGAGCTCCAGGTATCTGAGCGCGCAGACCTGGCAGCAGATCTCCATGCCGAACAACGCCTTCGCGGCCAGAAAGGTCGCGGAGGACGGCAGAAAGGATCAGGCGGCCATCGCCAGCGAATATGCTGGTCGGGTATATGGGCTGGAGGTTCTGGAGAAGCCGGTGAATAATGTTTCTTCCAACTCCACGCGTTTTATTGTCGTGACGAATCAGAAGATCTTCCGGCAGGATGCGAAAAAGGTGAGCATCTGTTTTGAGGTGCGGCATGAGAGCGGTTCTCTCTACCATTTACTGTCCCACATCATTTACAATAATCTGAACATGACCAAGATAGAGAGCCGCCCGATAGAAGGACGCGCCTGGGAATATCGTTTCTTTGTGGATTTTGAAGGGAACCTGGCGGACAGCGGTGTTAAGAATGCGCTGCGGGGACTGCGGGAAGAAGCGATGAATCTGAAGATATTGGGAAATTATTAGGAAAATATTTATGAAAACAGAAGAACTGATCCTGTACAGGGATTTTCAGGACCGCGGTTTGCTCAATGACATGGTTTGGCTGATGGAGAGCGATCAGGAGGTCCTGCACGAGACGGAGAAGCTGCGCGGCCTTCTGTACGGCTGTATGCGCCGCCTGTTGGAAATGGCCGGGAAATACGGCTTTTATGGAAATTTGTGGCACTGTTATCTGACCGATTTGCTGGTGAATGATGAGAACAGCTACAGCCGTGCCTGCGAGATCCGCGGGCCGGTGGAGGGCAGCGTGAATCGGGCTGCGCTTCATGATATCGTCCTTTTTAAAGAACTGTATGATTATGATTATGCCGATTTGGCCGACCGGCTTGGCGTGCGGGATTTTGACCTGATGCTTTCCTATGAAGGCAATCCGCAGGAGAGCCGCATATACAATACCCGGATCCGGGATCGAATCTGCGGTTTGGCACAGCGGTTTCGGACGGCCGATACGCCGGAAGAAATGAAGAACATGCTGACGGATTTTTACCGGGAATACGGCGTGGGCAGATTCGGCCTGCACAAGGCGTTTCGGATTGTCGGGGAAGAGCGGGAGACGGTCATTGAGCCGATCTTGAATATCGCTCATGTGAAGCTTTCGGACCTCATCGGCTATGACCTTCAGAAACAAAAGCTGATAGAAAATACGGAGGCCTTTGTGAGCGGGCGCCGGGCCAACAATTGTCTGCTCTTCGGGGACGCCGGTACCGGAAAGTCCTCCTGTATTAAGGCCATTGCCAATGCCTATTATGAAAGAGGGCTGCGCATCATAGAGATATATAAGCATCAGTTTAAATGTCTCAATGACGTGATCGCGCAGATCAAAAACCGGAATTACAAATTTATCATCTATATGGACGATCTGAGCTTCGAGGAATTCGAGGTGGAATATAAATATCTGAAGGCTGTCATTGAGGGCGGTCTGGAGAAGAAGCCGCAGAATGTGCTGATCTATGCCACATCCAACAGAAGGCATCTGATCCGGGAGAGCTTTAAGGACAAAGCGGAGCGGGACGAGGAGCTGCACACCAACGATACTGTGCAGGAAAAGCTGTCGCTGGTTTCCCGTTTCGGGGTCACGATCTATTTCGGTTCACCGGACAAGCAGCTGTTTGAGGAGATTGTGGAAGGGCTGGCGCGTCGCAGCGGGATCGAGCTGCCAAAGGAAGAGCTTTTCCTCCAGGCGAATCGGTGGGAGCTGTCGCACGGAGGGCTGTCCGGGCGCACGGCGCAGCAGTTTGTGGATTATCTGCTGGGGAAGGGCTGAGCGGCCGTCTGAGAGCGAATCCTGGAAGAAATGAGCGGCCTTGTACATGAAAAATGTGCGCGCAGAAATGGGGGAATACCGGCATGAAAACATTTGCCGCGATTGACGTCGGGTCCTATGAGCAGACGCTGAAAATTTTTACCATGGCGAAATCCTATGGAATCAGGGAAGTGGATTGCGTCAGCAACCGTCTGGATCTGGGCAGCTCGACTTACAGAACGGGTAAATTGGGACATGAAAAGCTGGAAGAGCTTTGCGGCGTGCTCCGGGAGTTTGTGTCCGTAATGAAGGGATACCGGACAGAAGAATATAAGGCTTACGGCACGAGCGCGATCCGGGAGATCAGCAACAAGGATCTGGTGCTGGATCAGATTGCTCAGCGCACGGGCGTTCAGATCGAAGTGCTGAGCAATTCGGAACAGCGTTTTCTGGATTATAAATCTATCGCTTCCCGGGGCGAGGGCTTTGCAAAGATCATCGAAAAGGGGACATTGGTGGTGGATATCGGCGGGGGCAGCATTCAGCTTTCCCTTTTTGATAAGGATAAGCTTTCTGCTTCCTGCAATTTGCGGCTCGGCGTGCTGCGGCTGCAGGATAAATTGAATCGGATCAATGTGCGGCCTTCCCGTTATCCGGAACTTTTGGAAGAGCTTCTCATGGCGCAGCTTTCCGTATTCCGAAAGATGTATCTAAAGGACAGAACCATTGAAAATATTATCGTGGTGGATGATTACATTTCCGCGTTAATCCAGAAACGGCTGTCATCGGATCAGAATGCGGGGTATGTGGACTGTGCGTCGTTTTATACGTTTCTGGATTTTCTGAATGGACATACGGATGAAGAGATTGCCGGGCGCTATGATCTGCCGGAGGAAAAAGCGCCGCTTTTGCGGGTCGCTTCTGCCATCGTGAAGCAGGTGGCCGTCCTGACGGAGGCCAAGCTCATTTGGGCGCCGGGCGTGACGCTGTGCGACGGCATCGCCTATGAGTATGCGGAAAAACATAAGCTGATCTCTCAGCCTCATGATTTTGAACAGGATATTATCACCTGTGCCAGAGGGATCAGCAAGCGGTATATGGGGAGCAAGCGCCGGGCGGAGACGCTGGAGAAAATTGCGCTGACGATTTTTGACAGCATGAAAAAAGTACATGGAATGGGCGCGCGGGAACGTCTGCTTCTGCGGATTGCCACGCTGCTGCACGACTGCGGAAAATATATCAGTATGCTCAGCCTGGCGGAGTGTTCCTACGCAATCATCATGGCGACAGAGATCATCGGTCTCTCCCACAGAGAGCGGGAGATCGTCGCCAATGTGGTCAAGTTTAATCACATGGATTTTGACTATGAGATGGAAAACGCACAGGGCGGCGCCATGGATCGGGACGAATACGTGACGATCGCAAAACTGGCGGCGATTCTGCGGCTCTCCAACGCGTTGGATCGGAGTCATAAGCAGCGCTGCAAGGATGTAAAGGCTGTGCTGAAGGAAGGTCAGCTGGTTCTGACAGTGAGCGCGGTGGAGGATATCACGCTGGAGAAGGGGCTGTTCGACCGGCGGGCGGATTTCTTTGAAGAAGTATATAATGTACGGCCTGTCATACGGCAGCGCCGCGCCCTATAGAAAAGGGAGGGATCGGATCATGGAGGAAAATCAGGATTTTTTCAGACCTGAGCTGTATACCAATCGGGAACAGAGCTGGCTGCTTTTCAACAAAAGAGTGCTTTCCGAGGCCAGAGACAAGCAGCTCCCGCTGTTTGAACGGCTGAAGTTTCTGAGCATTACGGCATCCAATCTGGATGAATTTTTCATGGTTCGCATCGGTTCCCTGGCGGACATGGTAAATGCCGACTATACAAAAAAGGATATCGCGGGACTGTCTCCGAAGGAACAGCTGCTGATGCTGTCAGGACTTTTGCACGACTTTGTGGCATTGGAATATTCCACCTACAGCAGGATGCTTTTGCCGCAGATGAAGGAGAACGGTCTGGTTTTTGTAGAGCATCATGAGCAGCTCACAAAGGAACAGGGCCGGTATGTGGACGAATATTTCAGGGAGAATGTTTATCCCGTTCTGACACCTATGGCCGTGGATTCTTCCCGACCGTTTCCTCTGATCCGCAATAAATCCCTGAATATCGGCGCCCTATTGGAGAAGAAAGGGGAGAAAAACCAGGGCGGGGAGGAAGCGGAGAAGCAGGGAAAGAAATCCGGGAAAAAGGGGAAGGAAGCGCTGGATTTCGCCACCGTACAGGTGCCCTCTGTGCTGCCGCGGGTAGTGGCGATCCCGTCAGACGGAAAAGATGCTTCCGTCAGACTCACCGTCATTTTGTTGGAAGAGATCATTGAACGCAATATCAGCAGTCTCTTCCTGAATTATAATGTGGTTTGCGCGCATCCGTTCCGGATTACCCGGAATGCGGATCTGGCGATCGACGAGGATGAGGCGGAGGATCTGCTTCTGGAAATCGAAAAGCAGATTAAGAAAAGAAGCTGGGGCCGTGCGCTGCGGCTGGAAATCGAAGAGGGTGCGGATAAACGGCTGGTCAGACTGCTGAAAAAGGAACTTCAGGTGGAAGACGGGGATATCTTTCGGATAGAAGGGCCTCTGGATTTGACTTTTCTCATGAAGGTGTATGGGCTGGACGGCTTTGAGACACTCAAGAGCAGACGCTATGATCCGCAGCCTGTACCGGAATTTGCGCAGGAAGGCTCCGTTTTCGATATTATCCGAAAGAAGGATATTCTGCTGCATCATCCGTACCAGACTTTTGATCCGGTGGTGGATTTCATCCGCCAGGCCAGCAGGGATCCCGACGTGTTGGCGATCAAACAGACGTTATATCGTGTCAGCGGCAACTCTCCGATTATCGCAGCATTGGCTCAGGCGGCTGAGAACGGGAAGCAGGTTTCTGTTCTTGTGGAACTGAAAGCGAGGTTCGACGAGGAAAACAATATCGTATGGGCCAGAAAGCTGGAGCAGGCCGGCTGTCACGTGATCTACGGTCTGGTGGGCTTAAAGACTCACTGCAAGATCACGCTTGTGGTACGGCGGGAGGATGAAGGAATCCGACGGTATGTGCATTTGGCGACGGGCAACTATAACGATGCCACGGCCAAGCTGTATACGGATGTGGGGCTGATGACGGCAAATGAAGCGATCGGCGAGGATGCCACGGCAGTTTTCAATATGCTTTCCGGCTATTCAGAACCCCGCTCCTGGAACCGGCTGAGCCTGGCTCCTCTGTGGCTGAAGGGTCGCTTTTTGTATCTGATCAATCGGGAAGCGAAGCATGCCAGAGAGGGGAAACCCGCTCATATTGTGGCAAAGATGAACGCGCTCTGTGATCAGGATGTTATCGCCGCGCTTTATGCGGCGAGCTGTGAAGGGGTGAAGATCGATTTGATCGTCAGAGGGATCTGCTGTCTGAAGGTGGGGATCCCGGGCGTCAGCGAAAATATCACGGTACGTTCCATTGTTGGAAATTTTCTGGAGCATGCGCGCATTTTCTATTTTGAAAACAATGGAAAGCCGGAGTATTACTGCGGCAGTGCGGACTGGATGCCGCGCAATCTGGAGCGCCGGGTGGAAATCCTCTTCCCGGTAGAGGATCCGGATCTGCAGGAAAAATTGAAATATATTCTGGATGGTCAGATGAGGGATAACACGAAGGCCCATATTTTGCAGCCGGACGGCAGCTATGAGAAGGTGGACCGCAGGGGGAAGGAACCGTTCTGTGCGCAGGCGGATTTTTGTCATAGGGCAGTTCTGCTGGCCAGTCGAAAAGAAGAGGTTCGGGATACGAGGCGGTTTGTGCCGGAAACTCATATCGAGGAATGAGCGCTGCAGAGCTTGAGGAGGAAGGGAGGAGAACATTTCGTGCGACCGGGCCTGGAAGGTGCGGAACTTACCGTAGAAAATCCGTACAAGATCATATTGGCATCGGCATCTCCGAGAAGGTGTGAACTGCTTTCGCAGATTGGTCTTACCTTTACCGTATGTCCCAGTCGGAAAGAAGAAACCGCAAAGGCGGTCGGCCCGGGAGAACTGGTGGAGGAACTGTCCTGGCAGAAGGCGGCGGATGTATTCGAAATGCTGACGGCAGAAAGGATTCAGCGGGAAGGCATATCGGGCGCGCCAGAGATACGGCCGTCTTTAGAGAGCGTTGGGAAAGAAAGGTTTCTGGTTATCGGTGCGGATACAGTGGTGGCCTGCGGCAAAGAGATCCTCGGCAAGCCGGCAGGAAAAGAGGATGCGTGCCGTATGCTGGAAAAACTGCAGGGAAGAAGTCATTTTGTCTATACCGGTGTAACAGTGATTGGGCAGGGGGAACCGACAGAGTGCTTTTCCTTCCATGAGCGCACCAGGGTGGACTTCTATCCCATGACATCGGAAGAAATAGAAGCTTATGTAAAAACGGGAGAACCGATGGATAAGGCGGGAGCTTATGGCATTCAGGGAAGGTGTGCCGCCTTTATCAGGGGAATTGAAGGAGACTATAATAATGTGGTTGGACTGCCGGTGGGCAGGCTCTATCAGGAAATGCATCAGAGAAATTTGCTGTGAGGAAGTACTTTTAAATAATAGAAGAAACAGAAGAGAAACGGGATAACGGCAGAGCCGTACGGCAGACAGGAGAAAAAATATGATTAAGCTGATCGTGACAGATATCGACGGAACATTGATCCAAAAGGCTTCGGCGGAATTGTATCCGGAGATTGTGGAGGAGATCAGAAGGCAGACAGACAGAGGTGTGCTCTTTGCCTGTGTCAGTGAAAGACAGCTGGAAAGTATGGAGAATCTGTTCCGGGAAGTGGAGGAACGGGTCATTTATATCGCGGAAAACGGCGCCCATGTTCGGTATCAGGGGCGAGATCTTCTCATGACGCTGATGCGGCAGGATTATGTAACGGAACTCGTAGAACAGCTCAGAAAATTTGAAGATTGCAGGATCGTTATTTCTACCCCGCAGGGGTGTCTGGTGGAGACAGCGGATCGGGAATTCCTGGGAATGCTGGGGAATGGGTATCATTGTATTTTCAAGGTCATGAAGGATGTGCTGTCCGAACGCCCGCAGACATTTAGGGTTTCCGTATATCGGGAAGGGGGAATGCGGCAGCTGGCGGAGTCGATTTTAATCCCGACCTGGAAGGATCGGCTGAATATAAGCATGGATGAGGACGAATGGCTGGATTTCACGGATCTTTCGGCCGGGAAGAATGCGGCCGTTTCCATGATTCAGAATCAGTACGGAATTACCAGATCCGAAACGATCGCTTTCGGAAACGGTATGTCCGATGCGGATATGCTGCAGGCCGCCGGAGAGAGTTATGCGGTAGAGGATTCTCCCCGTACTGTTAAGGAGGCGGCTCGGTTCATCTGTCCGTCCTGGAAGGAAAAGGGCGTATGGCAGATCATCCGTCGCTTAAGCCGTGTGGAACAGAATAGCGGACTGGAGGTCACCTTCTTCGGCAATTTCCGCATTTCCTTGAATGGGACGGAAGTTGTATTGGACAACAGCACGTCCAGCAAACCCATGCAGCTTTTGGAAATGCTGCTGCACGCACAGGATGAAGGCGTGATTCGGGAGAAGCTGCAGGAGGCGCTCTACGGGAAGGGAAAGGTAACAGATAAGACCAACAATATGAAACAGACGGTTTTCCGCCTGCGCAAAATGATCGAAGAATCCGTGCTTCCGCCCGCGGCCTATATCGTGATCAGAAAGAGCTATTACTACTGGAACAGTGAGCTTACGGTGGATACGGATACGGGGCGGTTCAAACGCGCCCTGGAACTGGCAGCCGCGGAAAAAGAGGATAAGCAGAAGCTGCGGTATTTGATGGAAGCCTGCGCCCAGTACAAAGGAGATTTTATTCCCAGAATGCCCGCGGACAGCTGGGCGGGCGAGCTCAGGGCGGAATATAAGGAACGGTATTACGGTGCGCTTCGGCAGCTCTGCGCGATTTTGAAACAGGACGGCCGGTATGAGGATATGCTGACGGTCTGCAGCAATGCCGCCCGGCTGTATCCGCATGAGGAATGGGAATTGGAGTGCCTGGACTGTCTGATCGCGCTGGAACGGTTTCAGGAAGCGCAGGATTTTTATCGCAGAATGTCTTCCTATTATGCGGATGAGATGCACAATGATTTGTCGGACGAGCTGCGGGAGCGGCACGATTTGCTGCGGGAGCGGATCCGCAATACAGATGGCAAGATTGAAGACATTCAGCGTGAGATGAGCGATGCTGCCGCCGGAATTCAGGGGACGTATTATTGTTCCTGGCCGAATTTCGAGGGCATCTGTATGCAGATGGTTCGAAACAATCGGGAGGGAGAGGCACCGGCCACGTTGATGCTCTGTACCATGCTGGATGAAAAGAAAGGGGTACCGCTGGGACAGAAGAAGCTGGACAGCCTGAGCGGAAAGCTGCAGACCGCGATCCGGCGGAATCTGAGAAAGAGCGACTGCTTTGCCCGTTATAGCGAGCACCAGTTTTTAATCCTGCTGGTGAATTGTGATCTGATCAATTCCGTGTATGCGCAGAAGCGCATTGCATATTATATGGAACGGGAGTATGGAATCCGCAACGGAATCCGTTACGATACGGCCGTGCTTCGATAGTGGACAGACGGACAGGCCTGGTATGGCGTGCGGAAAACGGCTGTGTGCGCAGAACATGAAATACGGTATGTTTTTTGGTAAAGCGGAGGATGCGCGGGATGTATGAAGGGATAGAAGAAGACCGGAGACTGATTCTGGCGGTGCCGCATCCCAGACAGGTGGCATATCAGGAACTGGAGTTTATGTGTTTCGCCCATTTCACGGTGAATACCTATACCGGAAGAGAATGGGGGCTGGGCGATGAGCCGGAGTCCATTTTCAATCCTGCGAAGATGGATGCCGGACAATGGGCCGCGGCCGCAAAGGCCGGAGGAATGCGGGGAATCATTCTGACCTGTAAGCACCATGACGGATTTTGCTTATGGCCAAGCCGTTACACGGAGCACAGCGTGAAGAATTCCCCCTACAAGGGCGGCAAGGGAGATATTGTGCGGGAGGTCTCCGATGCGTGCCGGGCGAACGGCCTGAAGTTCGGCGTATATCTTTCCCCCTGGGACCGCAGCTGTCCGCTTTACGGACAGGGGAAACCCTATGATGATTATTATGTGAATCAGTTGGAAGAGCTGCTGACCGACTACGGAGAGGTGTGTGTAGTCTGGCTGGACGGCGCCTGCGGAGAGGGTCCCAATGGAAAGGTGCAGCGTTACGACTGGGAGCGGTATTTTGAGACGGTGCGCAGGCTGCAGCCGAATGCCTGTATTTTTGGCTGCGGGCCGGATATCCGCTGGTGCGGCAATGAGGCCGGAAAGACCAGGCCAAGCGAATGGAGTGTGGTGCCTGCGGATATGGCCAGCGCGGAGCGAGTGGCCGATAGGAGTCAGAAAGAAGATGACAGGAAATTCCGCGAACGGGGCATCGACAGCACGCTGATGGACCTTGGAAGCCGTCAAAAGCTGAAAAATGAGCCGAATCTGATTTTCTATCCGGCGGAGACGGACTTTTCTATCCGACCCGGCTGGTTTTATCACCCGGAAGAGGATGACCGGGTGAGAAGCTTTGAGAACCTGAAGGACATATATCTAAAAACGGTGGGAGGGAATGCCAATATGCTTCTGAACATTCCGCCCACACCGGAGGGGCTTTTCCATGAAACGGATGTGAAGACGCTGGCTGCGCTGGGCAGTTTTATTCGGGGCGCCTTTGCGGAGAATCTGGCGGAAACGGCACATTTTGCTTCCTTCCCTCCCGTTGACAAAAACGGCAGTACAATAGAAAATGTGCGCCTGGAAAATTATGATACCTATTTTGAAAATCCGGAAGGAGAACGGGAACTCACCGTCAGACTGCGTTGGGAGGAAGTACAAAAGCTGGAATATCTGGTGCTGAAGGAACAGATTTTCTTCAGCCAGCGTGTGGAATCCTTTACGGTCAGCTATCTGAATGCGGACGGAAGTGAAACAGAATATGAGAGCTGTACCGTTATCGGTCATAAAAGGATCGTGGCACTGAACGGCCTGCGGACGAAGGAACTAATCGTGCGGATCACAGATGCGAGGGTGGCTCCCGTGCTTTCTTTTCTTGGCGTCTATTGACGGTGCAAAAAGGCAGGCCGATGTCCGTTGATGAAAAAGCGGGGCCCGGGAACAGGCGAAAGGATCGGCTGATGGAGATGGCGGTATGTTTGATGAAATGGTACTGAGATGTTTCTTGGAAAAACAGGGACAGCTTTTTCGAGAGAATGTGGCGTCTACGCTGGAAGAAGCAGAGGAGTTTCTGGAGGACTGCATGGCGGTGGTGGCAGATTCCGCACAGGATGCGGCAGCGTATTTTGAAGAGGAAGGCATTGATACGGACGATTATGACGATATTCTGGAGGCGGATGAGGTTTTCGATGTGGGTGACGGCCGATATCTGATCGTGGAAGCGTAGACGAAAGCGTGCTTGAAGAAAATAGGCGTAAGATCGCTTTGCGCAGGCTCTTTTCGCCAGAGGGATGGGCCTGCATGAGGCGATTTTATGCTGCGGCGGTTTACAGACTGAAATATTTGTGCAGCACTTCTGCCAGCCCGTCGTGGTCGTTATCCTGCCGGGTGATGAAGTCCGCATTTCGCTTTACTTCGGGTGCGGCATTGGCCATAGCGACGCCGATACCGGCGGCTTTCAGCATAGAAATATCATTTTCCGCATCGCCTGCGGCTACGGTTTCCTGTGGGGGAATGTGCAGCTGGTCGCAGACGAAGCGTACGGCACTGCCTTTTCCTGCAGTTTTATCGAAGATTTCCAGATATTCGTCACAGGAAAACATAGCCGTCAGCGTGTCGCCGAAGCGGTTTTGCCCATAAGCCGGGTCGGGCACAAAATAAGTTCTCATTTCTACCGCGTACAGACCGTTGGCAT